>NZ_JAJB01000021.1:0-111610 GCF_000583215.1 Brevibacterium sp. VCM10 | reverse complement strand
GCGCCGCCGTCAGGTAGTAAAGAGGGGATGGTCGTTGGGCTAGGGGCTATGGTGAATGCACTATGATCAGCTCTTCGTCGATTGAGAACTTCCTCAGCAGCACCGGGATGATCGAGGCCGGTCTGCTGCTGGCCAGCTTCGTCCTGTGTTCCCTCATCGGCTTCGAACGGCAGTTCCGACAGAAGGCGGCCGGGTACCGAACCCATGTGCTCGTGGGCATCGGCACCTGCGCCTTCACCCTGATCTCCGCGTATGGATTCGCGGGAGTCCTCGAGAACGACGTTCGTCTCGACCCATCACGGATCTCCGCGCAGATCGTCTCCGGCATCGGCTTCCTCGGCGCCGGGGTCATCTTCAAGGGACGCAACATGGTCCGCGGACTCACCACTGCCGCGACGATCTGGGTCACGGCCGCCGTCGGTATGGCCTGCGGCGCCGGGATGCTGCTCTTGGCGACGATGCTCACTGCCCTCCACCTGTTCACGCTCTTCGTCATCGCTCCCCTGATCCGCAAGATCCCCAACAGCGACCACCGCAAACTGCTGCGGGTGTCCTACCGCGACGGAGCGGGAGTCCTCCGCGAGATCCTCGCCCTCGCCGGCCAAATGGGATTCCAGAACACCATCGTCGATTCGCGGCGGTTCGAGTCCGCCGACGGGACGCGGATGGTCCAGGTCGACGTGAGATTCGACGGAAAACGACCCCTGCACCTGCTTGTGGCCCCGCTCATGGAGCTGAACGGAGTCGAAACGGTGAGCATGCGCGAAGACCGCGTCCATTCGGTCGATGACGACGGCGACTCCGTCTGAGCAGCGGAGGAACGAAGAAGTCGACGCTGACTCAGAACTCGATGCTGGAGAGCACGGCTTCGATTCCAGCACGGACCCGCACCCTGGAGGATTCGCCGAAGACGGTCGACTGGACGACTGCGCCCTGGATCATGGCCAGCAGGCCGGGCACCAGAACCGCGGCCCGAGCCCGCGCGGTCTCTGCATCCACTCCCCGTTGGTCCTGCAGGTAGAGAGCGAGGTAGTCGGTGAACTCTGCGATGAGCGTTTCGAAGGTACCCCTGGCGAAATTCGCGAACTCCATGTCGTAGGAGGACTCACCCCACACCTGAACCATCACCGGTGAGAACGGGTTGTCGATGAGCAGTGAATCGATGATCTCGACGAACACCTCCGCAGGAGCCGTCACCTCACCACCGGATTTGGCTGCATCGAGCACCGCCATGCGCGGCCCCATCACCCGGCGGGCGACGTCGATCATCAGGTCGGCCTTCGACGCATAGTAGACATAGACGGCTCCAGCCGACAGCCCCGCCTCCTTGACGATATCGGCCATCGACGCACCGGCGAATCCTTTGCGGGCAAAGCATGTCAGAGCCGCATCCTGGATCCTGGTACGCATCGCGGCCTTGTGCTCCTCGGTGACCTTCGGCACGTCTCCCCCTAAAAACGAATGGCCATTCTTGATATATCCTAGCCGCTGGTTTCATAATGAACGAGTATTCGTTTTCGATGATTGGACAGACATGCCGACCCAGATACTCAGCCGAGAAGACGCGGCCGACCGTTCGGCCGCGAGCACGACACCGGCGACGACAGCCCAGGATGCTCCCCCGCAGTTCGGACGGGCCGTCCTCGTCGCCGTCCTTGCCGCAGCCGTCGTCAGCCTCGTACTGCTCGCCTTCAGCTGGCCGACCGTGACCTCGGATCCCAAGGATCTGCCGATCGCCGCCGTCGGTGATGAAGAGCAGATCGACCGGATCTCCGGCAACGCCCCCGACGGCATGCTCGATCTCAAGCGCGTCGATTCCCGCGCCGAGGCGGTGCAGCTCATCAAGGAGCGTGAGGTCTACGGAGCCTTCGTCCTCGAGGACGAACCGGAGATCCTCATCGCCAAGGCCGCCTCCCCAGCAGTCGCGCAGCAGCTGAGCGGAATCGGCACCCAGATGCAGCACAACATCGACCAGCAGGCGATCTCGGGCCTTCAGGAAGGCACGAAGAAGATGCAGGAGCAGATGCAGAAGGCCCTCGAAGCCGCGGCCGCCGGCCAGGCCCCACCCCAAGGCAACCCGGCGGGAGAAGGCGCCGATCCGGCCGCCTCGGCGATCGAAATTCCGCAGGTGAAGATCACCGACGTCGCTCCGCTCTCCGATGACGATCCCTCCGGCGCGGGACTGGCCATCGCGGGACTGCCCCTGACCCTCGGCGGAATCGTCGGAGGTGTGCTCACCAGCATGGGCATCCGCTCGCGGCGGATGCGCCTGGTCGGCACCGTCGTCTACGGAATCGTCGGCGGAATGGCCCTGGCGCTGATCATGCAGACCTGGTTCGGGATCCTGCAGGGGAATTTCGGCCTCAACGCACTGGCGATCGGGCTCTCGATCGCGGCGACGGTCGGGCTGATCAACGGCTTCGTTTCGCTCATCGGTCCTGCCGGCATCGCCATCGGTGCGGTGCTGACGATGCTGATCGGCAACCCGATCGCCTCGCTCAATCAGCCGAAGGAGTTCCTCGCCGGTTCATGGGGTGACATCGGTCAGTTCTTCGTGCCCGGAGCGGCCGGCACGCTCCTGCGCGATCTCTCCTACTTCCCGGACGCGTCCATGTCGCTCCAGTGGTGGGTGCTCAGCGCCTGGCTCGTCGTCGGCATCGCGCTCATCCTCGTCGGCCATGTCATCGCCCACAGGAAGGCGCACGCCGCCGCCCACTGACAAGCTGGCGCGTCGTTGGACTCCCATCGATCCTGGTCTTCACTTCATGTGAGGACTAGGCTCGGTGGGAGTCTGTGGTTTCACGTGTGGGACCGAGAGGATGACATGGTGGCATTTTCCGATGTGACGATCTGCCGCACCTGCGGGGTGGAGACGACGACCCCTCTGCCCGACTTGTGCCCGATCTGCGCGGACGATCGGCAGTGGGTCCCTGCCTCCGGCCAGCAGTGGACGACGCGGACGGAACTCGAGTCCGAGGGCCACCGCCTCACCATTTCCGAACGCGAACCCGGCCTCTTCGCCATCCGCGTCGAACCGAAGCTCGGAATCGGTCAGACCTGTTATCTCGCCTGCACCGATGCCGGCAATGTGCTCTTCGACGTGCCCGCCTATATCGACGCCGAGGCGGTCGCGGCGGTCCGGGACCTCGGCGGAGTTGCGGCGATCGCCGCCAGCCACCCGCACATGTTCGGCACCCAGTTGGAATGGAGTGCCGCATTCGACGATGCCCCCGTCTTCGTGTGCCGAGCCGATCTCGACTGGGTGCAGCGGACCGGGCGGGCCATCTGCCCCTATTTCCACGAGGCGGAACCGGTCCCCGGAGTGAGGCTCCGACGCACCGGCGGTCATTTCCCGGGCAGCGCTGTAGCGGTATGGACGGGCGCCGACGGCACCGGGGTCATGCTCAGCGGAGATTCCATCGGTCCGGTGGCGCGATCGGGATGGGTGACATTCATGCGCAGCTTCCCGAACTACCTGCCGCTGTCGGCGGCAGTCGTTCGGCGCATCGCAGCCTCGGTGAACGATCTCGACTTCGACCGCATGTACGGCAACTTCGGCCAGTCGATCGCCTCCGAAGCTCACTCAGCGGTGCAGACGTCGGCCGAGCGCTATGCCGAATGGGTCTCCGGTGAACACGATCGGCTCACCTGAGCTTCTTTCTCGTCCGGCCCGCAGCGCTGGAGGTGACTGTGAGGCCTTCAGCCTGCGGGACCGCAACTGAATGTGCCCCGCCAGTCAGCGAGACCGGAACTGCGCGGTGACGGGGCAGTCGAAGGGATCGGCTTCCCCGAGGCCCACTCGGTTGAGGTAGGCGATGATGATGCGGAAGGACTCGAGCAGAGTCGTCTCCGTGTAGGCGATGTCCTTCTGGCGGCAGTATTCGCGCACCATCGGCTGGACCTTGTGGAGGTTGACGCTCGGCATGCTGGGGAACAGGTGGTGTTCGATCTGATAGTTGAGTCCGCCCATGAGGAATCCCATCGGGCGCCCTCCGGAGATGTTGCGTGACATCAGCGTCTGCCGGCGGAGGAAGTCGATCTTCACGTCCTTGGGAACGATCGGCTGACCTTTGTGGTTCGGAGCGAAGGACCCGCCCATGTGGACTCCGAAGACCGCGACCTGAACGATGACGAAGACGCTGCCGATGAGCGGGCCCGCCGCCCAGATCGCCACCAGCGGAAAGCCGATGAGGCGGACGGCGATGAAGACTCCCTCCATCCACCGACGTTTGATCGAGGACTGCCCTTTGACGATGGCCTTGACCGAATTCACGTGCAGCTGCAGGCCCGCCAGCGTGAGCAGAGGCAGGAAGAACCAGCCCTGGCGGGCGGCGAACCATTTGGCGATGCCGGTGCGTTCCCTCGCGTCTTCAGGGGTGAAGACGAGCGCACCGGGAGCGATGTCCCCGTCGACTCCGGCCTTGTTCGGATTGGCATGGTGAAGCGCATTGTGCTTCTTCAGCCACCATCCGTAGCTCAGACCGATGAAGAGGTTGCCGATGATCGTCGACACCCACTCCCCTGTCTTTCCATTGGTGAAGATCTGGCGGTGCGCCGCGTCATGGGCGACATAGGCGGTCTGAGTGAACAGTGCACCGAAGACGACCGCAGTCGCCATCTGCCACCAACTCTCACCGATGAGGAAGAGCATTCCGAAAGCCACAACGTAACCGAGCCCGAGGAGGACGAAGCGCAGCGTGTTCCAACCCGGCCGCCTGGCCAGCAGTCCCGCTTCCTTGACCTGAGCCATCAGCGCGCTGAAGTCGCTGGTGAATTCCTGTTCGGCGGTTCCCCTCTTCGCTCGCCTGCGTTCGAGCACCTCGGCCCGGGACGCGCGATCCGGTGCCGGAGTCGACAACGGCGTCGCAGCTGGGGAAGTCGGTTCAGATGTCATGAGGTCAGACGGGTTCATGGTTCCCACCGTATGGAGATCCGCCCGGTTTTTCGTCACCCCAGGGAGCCGTTCTTCACCCCCTACTCGGGTAGGGGGTGCGAGACGAAGACGAGCGCTCGGACTCAGCTGTTGGGAATGACGAGACCGGATTCGTAGGCGGCGATGACTGCTTGGGCGCGGTCGCGGGCATCGAGTTTGTACAGAATCCGGGAGACGTGGGTCTTCACGGTCTGCACCGCGATGTGCAGGCTCGACGCGATCTCTGTGTTCGAAGCTCCGCGTGCGACTTGGATGAGGATCTCGCGTTCCCGGTCCGTGAGTTCGGGCAGCGCTGTGCGGTTGGCCGTCTTCCCACCGGTAGCGAAGTGCTCGATGACTCGCTTGGTCACGCTCGGGGCCAGCAGCGCTTCGCCTCCCGCGACGATGCGGACCGCCTCGGCGAGTTCAGCGGGCGGAGCATCCTTGAGGAGGAATCCGCTGGCCCCGGCACGGATGGCGTCGAAGACATAGTCGTCGATGTCGAAGGTGGTGAGCATGATGATCCGGGTCGCGGCATTCGCGGCGACGATCGTGCGAGTCGCTTCGATTCCGTCCATGAGCGGCATCCGGACGTCCATGAGGACGATGTCGGGGGCAAGGTCGGCGACGAGATCGACGCTTTGTGCACCGTCCTCGGCCTGTCCGACGACCTCGATATCGGCATGGGCGTTCAGCAGTGCGGCGAAACCGGCGCGCACCATCGCCTGGTCATCGGCGATGACGATTCTGATCATGGGGTCTCCTTGTTCGTCACCGGTGCGTCGGTGGTCGATTCGCTGCCGTCGGTGGGGCGTTCGCGGGGCGCGAGCGGCAGCACCGCTTCGACCTCGAATCCTCCGTCGGCTGTGGACCCGGTGCGGATCTCCCCGCCTACGGAGGCTGCGCGTTCGCGCATGCCGATCAGTCCCTGCCGGTCTTGCTTGTCGTGCTTCGCCGCTTCGCTGGGACCGTCGCCGTAGTCGTTGGTGACGCTGATCCAGACGGCTGGGCTGGCCCCACGAATGCGGATGGCGATGGCGGAGTTGCGGGCGTGGCGTATCGCGTTGCTCAGGGCCTCTTGGATGATGCGGTAGCCGGCGAGTCCGGTGCTGTCGCGCATGAGGTGGTCGATCGGTTCGCCGCTGCGTTCAACGCTGACCTGCACTCCGGCCTGTCGGGCCTTCTCGATGAGAGCATCGATCTCGGAGAACTTCGGCTGCGGTGCCAGTTCGCCTCCGCCCTCATCGTTGCGCAGGACGCTGAGCAGTCCGCGCATCTCTGTCAGCGCGGTGCGGGCGGAAGTGGAGATGTCTTCGAACTCTTTGGCCACCTCCGCGTCGATTCCGGAGTGGCGGAACGGTGCGCTGGAGGCTTGGATGTTGATGATCGACATGCTGTGGGCGACGATGTCGTGGAGTTCCCGGGCGATGCGCGCCTTCTCCTCGATGGTCACGCGTTTGGAGTGCTCCTCCGCGGTGTTCTCCTTCTCCTGGACCAGTTGGGAGCGGATGAGCTGCCATTGCTGGACGATGACTGCGGCGAGATACACGCCGCCGGCGATGCAGGAGTAGATGAGGATGTTGACGATTGCGCCGTCGGTACGGGTGTCTGCCACCAGCAGATGAGTGATGAGCACCGCGGCTGCCGATCCCCCGATGCTGCCGAGCAGTGCGGCCAAGGCCACTCCCCAGTGGGCCCGGAGTCCGATGATGAGGATGATGACGATCTGCGTGATCATCATCGGAACCATCCACGGCCACGGCACACCGGACACGTGAGGCCCCAACAGCGGCAGCACCGTGCAGGCGCCGATCGACATGAGCGTGCCGAAGAGCGGGCGCAGCATCGACAGCGGCATGGATCCGACGTGGACGATCGTGACGACGAAGGCCAATGCGACGGAAGCCTCGTTGACCGAGACGGCGATCGACGATTCCACCGCGAGCATGACGATGGCGAGAACGATCACCGCAACCCAGGCCAGCGCCTCGGGATTGAGTCGACGGTTCGGTGGCATGAACCTGTCGAAGATTACCATCACAGACACCGGGTTCCCTTCTGTGATTCCGGCCGACCTGTGCGATCATAGCGTGTGGACTGCTTCATCACCTGGGAACGGCACATGGTGGTCAGGCCACGACCGTAAACAGACAGGCCGCGTTCAGTCTCCGCGGATCCCTTCGGACAGGTGCGCGTGTTCCGTTCTCGCGAACTTCTCCCGACTGCTCCAGGACAGCGCGAGGTAGAGCACGAAGGAGCTGGCGAAGGACGGGATCGTCGCTCCTATCGGGCTCGGATAGGCGTAGGTGAGCACGTAGGAAGCCAGTGCCCCGAGGACCCACACGCCGACGGCCACCCAATTGATTCCGCGCGTGTAGGAGTAGATCCCGCCGGAGTCCGTGAGGATGTCGGGTGAGTAGGCACGGCGTTTGATGATGTAGTAATCGACGATGAGGATGGCGAACACGGGGACGAAGAACGCTCCGATCATCACCAGGAAGTCGGTGTACTGGTCGAGCAGGGCCAACCATGTCGAACCGATGATCGAGATCGCGCCGAGGATGAGCGCCGTGGGCAGGAACTTCAGCTTCGTTCGGCTCTGTGCGCCGACGACGGAGTTGACCATTCCGTAGACGACCATCGTGTTCGTGGCCATGACGGAGAGGAAGATGACGATGGCCAGCGCCCACCCGAATTCCGCGGCCAAGGCCGTCGGATCGAATTCGGCCGGGTCTCCCCCGTCGAGCAGGATGAAGCTGAACGCGGTGAGACCCAGCAGCATCGCCAGCACGGTCGAGGTCAGGTAGCCCAAACCCGATCCGACGATTCCGGCCTTCTGAGTCCCGGCCAAACGGTTGAGGTCGCCGGAGAGCACGGTCCAGGAGATGGCTGTGGAGATGACGATATCGAGTGCGAGGACCGGAGTGAACTCGAGTGCCGGGAGGCTTTCGATTCCCGCGTACTCGCTCGGTGCATGTCCGGTGAAGGCGATGACGAAGACATAGGCCATGACCAGCAGGATGAGAAGAGCGAACCAGGGTTCGGCCTTCTCGATCCCTTCGTGGCCGAGGATCGCCAGTCCGACGACGAGCGCCTGGCAGAGCACGGAGAAGAGGATCGGATTGGAGAACCCCGTCGTCTGGGCGACCACATAGTTGACACTGATCCCCGCCAACATGGCCTGCACCCAGCTCCAGCCCATGAGGATGATGACGTTGGCCGCGACCGGCAGGAAGCTGCCCTTGGCACCGAAGGCACCGCGGGTGATGGCCATGGTCGCCAGGCCCGTGCGGGTGCCGATGTTGCCGATGAGCGTGAGCACGACGGTTCCGATGATCGTCCCGCCGATGATGACGATGACCGCCGTGGTGAAGTCGACGCCGGGGACGAACAGAGTTCCGGTCAGCAGTGTCGTGACGACGAGGTTCGCGGCCAGCCAGATCATGAACATCCGTCCCCCGCTCAGGGTGCCGCGGATGACCCCGGAGTCATGATCGGATTCCAGTCGCTGCTCCAAACGGCGGTACCAGTTCACTGCGCGGCCTCCTCGGCGTTCGTTGTGACTTCAGCGGCACCAGACCCAGCGGCCGAGGAGTCCCCACCAGAGTCCGGGACCGTGGAGAGGTGTTCGTGGATGGCGATGAGCTCACCATCGCCGAGGCGGCGGAAGATGATCGATTCGCGCTCCCGATACGATTCGCTGCCGTCCACCGTATTCACAGTGGTGTCAACGGTATGGGAGAAGACGGCCCCGCCGGGGAAGGTCTGCACGAGCTGATCCGACGAGGCGCAGGCGGCCACTGACCAACCGTCGGCCAACCACGAAGCCCACTCCCTTTCATATTCCGCACGAGTGTTCAGGCGTCGCGATTCGGGGTGGAAGACGAACGAGGCGTCCTCGGCGAATCGGGAGAAATACGACTGAGTGTCCGTGGCAGCGAAGGCATCGACGATCGCCGAGGCGGCCGTGAGCACATCTGATTCGCTGGGCTCCGGTGTGGATTCGTTCATGATCGACGGCGACCTTTCGCAGACTGAGAAACGGAGGATGCCGCGTTGAGTCCAAATGATTCGCGTGCGGCCCGATGAAGCTGAATGACACACTAACGAGTCTGTGATCGTCCGCACTATCCGCGATGGACGAATTCTGACCTCAGTTATACGAAGCGGCGAATCGGCGCGTGAATTCTTCCGCTGAACGTCACTGTGAGTTCATATGCCGAATGGACCCGATCGCACCAGGTGACATGCATTAATTTGAGTCGCATGCCCGTGTGCCGCCGGACATTCCGCGGCTGACGTTCGAAGGAGAAGCTGAACCCATGAGTGCAGAACTGATCTGCGTCGTCGTCCTCGGACTGATGTTCGTCATCGGAACCTGGCGGGACATCAATATGGGCCTGCTCGGCTTCATCGCGGCTGCGGGCGTCGGCGGCCTCGTCCTGCACCAGGCGCCCGAAGAGTTCCTCGCAGGATTTCCCGTCGACCTCTTCCTTACGCTCGTCGGCCTGACCTATCTCTTCGGATTCGCCCAGAACAACGGAGCCATCGAAGTGATCGTCCGCTGGTGTGTGAAGCTCGTCGGCGGGCGCGTCGGACTCATGCCGTGGATCTTCTTCGCACTGACGGCTGTCCTCATCTCGCT
The DNA here is from genome assembly GCF_000583215.1 of Brevibacterium sp. VCM10. Classification (NCBI taxonomy): domain Bacteria; kingdom Bacillati; phylum Actinomycetota; class Actinomycetes; order Micrococcales; family Brevibacteriaceae; genus Brevibacterium; species Brevibacterium sp. VCM10. Next base: position 102,053 of record NZ_JAJB01000021.1, on the reverse strand, counting down.
GGGGGCGCTCTTCGCGGTGGCCATCATCGCGCCGCTGGCGCTGTCGTTCGCGCGGCGTCATCGGATCAATCAGTTCATGGTCGGTCTGCTCGTCGTGCACGGAGCATTGGCAGGCGCGTTCTCCCCGATCAGCGTCTACGGCATCTTCATCAATGACTATCTGACCACGAACGGTCTCACACCGACGCCGCTGACCTTGTTCCTCGCCCCGTTCATCTTCAATACCGTCTTCGCGGTCGTTGTCTGGTTCGTCCTCCGTCGCCGGCCAGGACTGCGCGCGGAGGCAGATGGGGCTCATCCCCACCCCGAGCCCGAATTCGACGGCGGAACGACCATCCGCCTCACACGCTCTCAGATCCCGACCCTGATCGGGCTCATCGCGATGGCGCTGTCCGTGATCATCTTCAGCTGGGATGTGGGCCTGGTGACCATCGTGATCTCGGTAGTGCTCGCCGCCATCGACCCGGCCGCAGGCAAGGCCGCGATGTCGAAGGTCTCGTGGTCGATCGTCATCCTCATCTGCGGTGTGCTCACCTACATCGCAGTTCTGCAGGAAGCCGGAACCGTCGAATGGGTGTCGGCCGGAATCTCAGCGATCGGCGTCCCTCTGCTGGCGGCACTGCTGCTGTTCTACATGTCAGGTCTGATCTCTGCGCTGGCGTCGTCTCTGGCGATCATCGGTGTCGTCATCGCTCTGGCGGTGCCGTTCCTCGAATCGGGAGACGTCCATGTCGGCGGATTCGTCGCGGCTCTGGCGATCGCCGCGACCATCGTCGACATCAGTCCGTTCTCGACCAACGGCGCGATGCTCCTGGCGAACGTCCATCCGAGCATTCGCGACCGCTACTACCGGCAGATGATCGGCTACGCCGGTCTCATGTGCCTCATCGGGCCCGGACTCGCCTGGGTGGTCGCCGCGGTTCCGACCGTGATCACCGCCTGAAGATCCACCACGGCGGGGCCGCGCAGTCCCGCTGCGGCTCACATATGTCCGGTACTGAGGAAGTTCTCGTGCCAGGACAGAGCCTCGCCGAGGATGTGCGGGGTATGCCGACCGGTCGGGTTCGCCGCGATCGCACGTTCGAGGTAGTCGGTGAGACGGTCCCGATAGTCCGGGTGGGCGCAGTTGTCGATGATCTTCCGTGCCCTGGCCACCGGCGGCAGTCCGCGCAGATCGGCCAGGCCCCGTTCGGTGACCAAGATCTGAGTGTCGTGTTCGGTGTGGTCGATATGGCTGGCGAACGGCACGATCGCAGAAATCGCTCCCGCTTTGGCCTGCGAGTTCGACACGAAGAAGTTGAGGTAAGCGTTGCGGGCGAAGTCACCGGAGCCGCCGATGCCGTTGATGATCGACGAACCAGTCACATGCGTGGAGTTGACGTTACCGTAGATATCGGCCTCGACCATTCCGTTGATGGCGATGATGCCGAGTCGCCGGATGGCTTCTGGGTGGTTCGACATCTCCTGGGTGCGCAGCAGGATCCTGCCCTTGTACGACTCGATCCGGTCGTTGAAGTCCGCTGCCCGTTCGGCCGAGAGTGAGAACGCCGTCGCCGACACCGAGGTGAGCTTTCCGCTGTCGATGAGGTCGAGCATTCCGTCCTGGATGACTTCCGTATAGGCGGTCAGTCCCGCGAACTCGCTGTCGGCGAGATTGCCCATCACCGCATTGGCGACATTGCCGACGCCTGACTGCAGCGGCAGCAGTTCCGGCGGCAGCCGATCTGCGGCGATCTCATAGCGGAGGAAGTCAACGAGGTGGCCGGCAATCTCCTTCGAGTCCTCGTCGGCAGGTTTGAACGGCAGGTTCCGGTCCGGAGCGTTCGTCTCCACTACGGCGACGACCTTCGACAGGTCGACACGCAGGTACGGATCACCGATGCGCTGCATCGGCTCGAGCAGCTGGATCGGCAGCCGCTCGGGCGGACGCCGAGTTCCGTAGTAGACGTCGTGGAAACCTTCGTACCCACGCGGATGCCAATCGTTGACTTCGAGGATGACCTTATCGGCCAGGTCCAGCCACGTCTTCGAATTCCCCACCGAGCTGCCGGGCACCAGCAGACCATTGGGCAGGATCGCTGCAACTTCGACGACGGCGACGTCGAGATTGCCGTAGAAGCCGAACCACGCCTGCTGCGCCGCATGGCTGAGGTGCGTGTCGACATACGCGGTATCGCCAGAGTTGATCGAGGCCCGCATCGCCGGATCGGATTGGAACGGCAGACGCTTGCTCACCGCGTTCGCTTCGGCCAGCACTCCGTCGAGTTCCGGTGCCGTCGATGCGCCCGTCCACAGTTCGATCCGGAAGTCTTCGCCCTGATCGTGGGCGGCTCGAGCGCGTGCAGCCACTGCCCCCGGCACTGCTTTCGGGTACCCCGAACCGGTGAAACCGCTCATCGCCACGCGTTGGCCATTGTCGATGTGGCGGGCCGCGTCCTCGGCGGTGACGGTCTTGGTACTCAGTTCGGGGCAGGTGATTCTCGACATGGCTGGCAGTCTATCGGGCGTGGCGTCCCCCTCGCCGAGGCGGTCCCGCGTTCCGCGCATGCGTGGTCGGCCTTGGCTCATTGCATAGCTGGGGGCGCGTCCCGGACGACCCGGAATCCGATATTCGACGCCGAGGAATCCGGTGTGTTCGAGGAGCGGGCTGCCACCCGATAGCGGTTGCAGTAGGAGTCGTGGCACAGGAACGATCCTCCGCGCATGATCCGCTTCTCTCCGGTGTCGGGACCGCGGGGATCGGAGTGCGGGGAATGCTGGTAGTAGTCGCGAGCGAACCAGTCAGCGCACCATTCCCATACATTGCCGACGGTGTTGTACAGGCCCAGACCGTTGGGGGTGAACTGTCGGGCCGGCGCGGTGCCGACGAACCCGTCGTCGAGGGTGTTCGTGCGCGGGAATTCGCCCTGCCAGATATTGCAGTTCCATTCCCCGTCGATCAGCAGCCGGTTGCCCCACGGATAACGGCGGCCCTTGAGTCCGCCGCGAGCCGCGAGTTCCCACTCGGCCTCGCTCGGCAGCCGTGTTCCGGACCATGCGCAGAAGGCGCGGGCATCGTCCCAGCTGATGTGGACGACGGGATGGTCTCGTCGGTCGTCGATGGTCGATCCGGGACCTTCGGGTGCCGCCCAGTTCGCGCCGGAGACTTCGACCCACCAAGGCACACCCGGCGCCTGCCCGAGGACGTGAGCTCGTGCTCCGGGATTGGATTCCAGGAGCATTGTGAACACCGCTGAGGTGCCCAGGTGCTCAGCCGTGGTGACATACCCGGTGTCAGCGACGAACCGGGCGAAATCATCGTTCGTCACGCTTGTCGTCGCGATCTCGAATTCGGTGAGGCTCACGCGGTGACGCGGTCCCTCACCGTCGGAGGGGTGCCCGTCGCCGAAGGGATCGCCCATGTCGAAGGTGCCGCCGGAAGTCACGAAGTCGAAGCTGAACGCAGGCATCGATTCCGAGCGCACAGCAGGACGAGCAACGGGGCTAGAAGGATGACTGCCCGCCGCCTCGGCACGGCTGACCGCCGGGGCGCAGCACGAATGGTCGTTCTGTTCCCCGGCGGCGCTCAGATCTCCGGTCGTCGTCACGTCTGGACTCCCTTGTTCTCTCCGGTTCTGCCCCTGTCTCGGGCAGATTCTGGGTTCACCTTATGACCTCGGCAGGGGTCGGGGACAGTCCGGGTCATCTCGCTCAGGTGAAGAAAGCTGACTCCGCGGACACCTCAGACCATCGCCGCCGAGATCGAGGCAGGTCTGCTCACCGTCGACGATACGACCTCGTTGCGACTGCGGCCGGTCTCCTTGCCGAACATGGGCGCTGATCCGAGATCACACGGTCGATGGCTTCCCCGACTACCCTGTGGCCATGACTGATTTCCTCAAACTGCGGAAGTCCGCCCCGGACGGCTTCTTCGCCGCCGAGGCCGCGGGGCTGCGATGGCTGGCCGAACCGGGTGTGGTCCCGGTCGTCGACGTCGTCGAACATGGTGCGGATTTCCTGCGGCTGCGCCGCCTCGAAGAAACCGGTCCCGACGCCGAGGCGGCCGCCGCCTTCGGTCGCGACCTCGCTCGGCTCCACGATGCCGGTGCTCCCGGGTTCGGGTGGGCACCGGCACCACAGGCATTCTTCGGCCCCCTCGACAATCCCTTCGAGGTGCCCGCCGAGTCTGTCAGCGACTTCACCGAGTACTGGGTCGAGCAGCGCCTCCGCCCGTTTGTCGCGGCGGTTGCCGGGGACCTCAAAGGCGCGGATCGGGCCACGGTCGCCTCGGCGATCGATGCGATCTCATCCGGCGCCTTCGCCGGGATCTGCGGCGAAGGCGAGGAGGCACCGGCGCGCATCCATGGGGACCTGTGGGCGGGTAACCTCATGTGGACACCGACCGGGGTGACTCTCATCGATCCGGCCGCACACGGCGGTCACCGACTGGAAGACCTCGCCCTGCTCGCGCTCTTCGGCACCCCGTTCCTCGAGGACATCTTCTCCGGCTACGAACACGCCCACCCGATGCCGGACGGCTGGCAGGAGGACCTGCCGGCGCACAGCTTCTTCGCGCTGCTCGCTCACATTCGTCTGTTCGGGCGCGGGTTCCTCGGACAGACGGTCCGTGCCGCCCGGTCGGTCATCGCCCGGGCGGCACAGCTGGATCGGTGAGGTCACTTCAGGGAGATCTCCACCGGGTCGGAGAACAGTCCGCCGGCGAAGGTCAGTGTGGTCGGGTCGACGTCTTCGGGCACATCGAAGACGAGGACGCCCTCAGCGGTGTTTCCGGGATTGATCTCTTCGAGGAAGAGGATGTTGTCCTCGGCCGCATAGATGCCGGCTTCTGAATCCGCAGAGTAGGTGTTGCCGGAATCATCACCGAGTTTGATGTCGTCTTCGAAGAAGAAGCTCGGATCCGATCCTGTGTTCTTCACCGACAGTTCGACCTGGACGAACTGTCCCTGTGCCTGGGCGTTGAGGAATTCGTCACCGACCTGCGAGACACCATCGTCGACCTTGGCGACGGTGATCTCCCAGTCATTGGCAGCCACGGTGTCTCCGATACCGTACGAAGCGTCCTCGGCAGGCTTGTCCGCGGCTTCCTTCTCAGCGGCCTCATTCTCCGCAGCCTCCCCCGACTGCTGGGCGTCGGACGAGCCGCCTTCCGACGTGCCGGTGTCGTCTCCCCCACCTCCGATCGCGCTGGCAACGGCGATGATGATGACGACGACGAGCAGCCAGAACCACCAGCGCTTCAGCAGCGGCTTCTTCTGCTTCGGCGGCTTCTGCCCGTAGGGCTGCTGCTGGTAGCCGCCGGCTCCATAGGCTGGTGCGTTCTGGGCGGGTGCCCATTGCTGGGGGTCGAAGTTCTGGGCCGGTTGCTGGTGGTGGGTGTTGTGAGGGGGTTGGTGCTGCGGGGACCATTGGTGCTGCGGCTGTGGTGACTGCGGCTGCTGCGGGGTGTTCTGGGGATTCCGCGAGTGGGACATGACGCTCCTTCGAAGCTCGGATCTGACTGACTGCTCCAGCTTCGTCCCATCAGCGCCCCGGCACGTCCGCAATCGGGCTGGATCACTCCAGCCGATCGGTTGACCTCGTCCAGCCGGAAGGTGGACTACGTGTGTCAGCCCCCGCGGATACGATTCTCTTGTGTCAGAACACTCCGCCCCTCGCCGCAGAATGCCACGCGGCGTCCGCATCGCCGGCAGCATCCTCATCGGCGTCATTGCCTACCTCTTCGGGTTCCTCACCTCGTCGATGGCGGTGACGGCAAACGCCTGGGCCTTCTCCGACGGCGAACTCAACGACACCGGGCTCGTGGCCGTCCTGCTGCTGTTCTTCGTGTGGGGGCTCGTCTTCCTCCGACACCGATGGCCGTGGGTGCCCTTCATCGCCGGCGGACTGCTCACAGCGGGATGGGGCGATGCGCTGATGCTGCTCATTGCGGTATTCCACCTCGTCATCCGAGCATCCCGGCGGCAGGCGATCGCCGCCTCGGCGGTGGGCACCGGACTGATCGCGTTCTCGACATTGAGGATGTGTCTGGCACCGGCCGAGCACAATCCCTTCAGCATCTTCTTCCTGCCCGACCCGGCACAGGTCACGGGCCTCGAGGCGTCCATCCCGCCGGAGGATTCGCACTTGGCGATCAGAATCATCACGATCGCGGCCGCAGTCATCGGACTGTGTACGGCTCAGGGCGTCGGCGTGCTGCTGCGGCGGACACGGCGGATGAGAGCGGTCGAATCGATCGCCGAACGTGAAGCCCTGCGCAATGAGTCGCTGTCCGCCGAGATCGCTCGGCAGTCCGAACGAGAGCTCTTGGCACGCGAGCTTCACGACACGCTCTCCCACCGGCTGTCGGTGATCTCTCTGCATACCGGCGCCCTTGAGGTCGGAGCAGGCACCGACCCCGAAGTCGCGTCGACGGCGTCTGCCCTGCGGGAGGAGGCCCGCGCGTCCATGGAGGATCTGCGCCATCTTGTCGGTGGCGTGCGGAACGGCGATCTGGCGTCTTCGCGACCGGACCATGGCAGCTCGTCACCACCGAGCCGCGCGACGATGTCAGCGATTCCCGAACTCATCTCCTCCGTGGCCTCCACCGGTACTGTCATCCGCCCGCTCATCGTCATCCAGGACGTGGAATCATGCCCACCTGCGCTCGACCGTGCGGCCTATCGCATTGTTCAGGAGGCTCTGACGAACGCGATGAAACATGCACCGAGCCTGCCGGTGACGGTGGACGTCGCCGTTTCGGCAGCTCGCGGAATCCAGATCTCGGTGAGCAATCCGCTTCCTGGTGTTTCAAGTTCGGTCGGTGTTCCGCCTCGTCCTCGATACGCACCGGACTCGGCGCGGGAGCCCGGTGCCGGTGTGCCCGCTGACGGGTGGGCGCCGCCTGGGTCGAATCCGGTACCGCAGGGAGCTCACCTGGGGTCGACCGGGTCGGGATCCGGGCTGATCGGCATCCGGGAGCGCGCAGCGATGTTCGGCGGCGAAGCCTCGATCGGGGTGGTCGGCAATGAGTTCCGTGTGCAGGTGAGCTTCCGGCCCTTCTCAAACCCGAACTGATTCGCACCCGGTTCGGGCCGAGTGGGATCTCGCCGGACTGATTCGTATCCTGTCGGATCGTCGGCCGACAGTCGCCGAACGGTCGATGTGGAACTGGGACCTCAGCACCGCGACGAGCCGTGACAGTGGCCTCGGGTATTGTGACGTTCATGAACCAAGCCGCCCCGATCCGAGTCATTGTCGTCGATGATGACCCCATGGTCATCACCGGGATCACGGGAATCCTCCAAGCGGCCGACGGCATCGACGTCGTCGCTTCGGCATTGAGCGGGGAAGAGTCCATCGAGAAGGTGTCTCGGCACTTTCCCGATGTCGTGCTCATGGACATCCGGATGCCGGGAATCGGCGGGATCGAGGCCACGCAGCGTCTGCTCAACAGCGTACGACCGCCGAAAGTGGTGTCCCTGACGAGCATGAGCAGTGACGAGCACCTCTTCAACGCGCTCGAGGCGGGGGCCGCCGGATACCTGCTCAAAGACATCGGCCCTGTGGAACTCGCCGCCGCAGTCCGCAGGGTCCACGCCGGTGAGCCCATTCTCGCCCCGCAGTCCATGCGGCAGGTCATCGCCAAGGTCAGGTCGAGCTCCGATCATCGTCTGCAGCAGGAGGCCGTGGCACTGCTGTCGGAACTCACCGACCGCGAGCGCCAGGTCGCCGAGCTCGTGGCCGAAGGTCTGTCGAATCAGCAGATCGCCGAGGAGACATTCATGAGTCTGGCCACGGTCAAGACTCACCTCAACCGGATCAACGTCAAACTGGACACGAACAACCGCGTGCGCATCGCCACGATGGTGGTTCGTGCCCGCAGGCACTGACCTCGACAATGCGACTGGTGGTTTCCTTCGGGAATCCTCGCAAGAATTCACCGTTTCTTTATCCCCCACAGCAGAAGTGATTGTCCACTCCGTCTAAAATCGACCCTGATGGTTGCTGAACACTATGTCGAATCCGAGAATACGATCAGCAGCCCCTCAGATCGCAGTCAGTGGACGCAACGAGCACAGGGGTTGCTGTCCTGGGCAACCTCATTCTGGGTCTTGGCGATCGCCTTTGTCATCGTCACAATCGCTGCGGCCGGTCCCCTGCGAGTCTGGGACTACAAGCTCAATCGACGATGGCTCTATCTCTTCGAACCCGACCTCGTCTGGTTCGTTCAGCACATCCTCGATCCCATCGCTGGTCAGGCCGTCTGCCTTCCCGTTCTGGTGATCACCGCGATCGTTCTGGCACGCAGACGCCGGTCCTGGCGACCGATCGTCTTCGCGATCGCAGTCGAAGCGGCTTTCTATCTCGGCGTCGGTTCGCTCAAGGTCCTCCTCGCCCGACCGGCGACGACCCTGCACGATCCGCGGTTCTTCCACGGCGGTCTGATCGAAATCGGCGGCCGTGGAATCAGCTACCCGTCCGGGCACGCAGCCGAAGCCGTACTCATCTACGGCGCGGTCGCTTACCTCATCGCCACCTACAGCGACGTCTCCACCAGAACCGCGCAGCTGCTGTGGTGGGGCGTCGCCGCCGTCAGCGTAAACTCCGTGGTCGTGTCCTTCACCCTCGGCTGGCACTGGGCCACCGACCTCATCGGAGGTCTGCTGATCGGCGGGGTCTTCCTGCGACTGCTCATCATCGCCGACAGGCGAATACCCGATCTCAGTACCTGAAGTCGTTCACAGCCAGGTGTCGTCGAGGTCGGCGAACGTCGTCGCCCTGCTTTCGACGAGGTCGAACCACGGCCCGGTCTGCGGCAGTTCGTGAGCGAAGAAGTACCGTGCCGCCGCGATCTTTCCCCTGAGGAACGCCGAATCGCCGCGTTCACCGGCGGTCGCTCCGGCAGCCATCCCCTGCTGCAGCCACAGCCACGCCATCACTGTGTGTCCGACCGCTTCGAGATAGGTCCAGGCATTGTCGAGAGCCACCGTAGGATCTCCGCTCGCCCACACTGCGGTGGTCACGGATTCGATGCGATCCACGGCTGACTCCAGGGCGGCGGTCTCGGCGGTCCATTCGGAACGGTCGGCCGCCTCGGCGAGGGTCTCTCGCATCTGCTCCAGCAGCACCTGCAGTCCGGCCGCACCTTTCATAATGACCTTGCGGCCGAGGAGATCCTTGGCCTGAATGCCGTGCGTGCCCTCGTGGATCGGGTTGAGTCGATTGTCGCGATAGAGCTGCTCGACATCGTGATCGCGAGTGTACCCAGCACCGCCGAGCACCTGGATAGCGTGATCGTTGGCCTTCAGACACCACACACTCGGCCAGGTCTTGACGATCGGAGTGAGCACATCGAGCAGCAGTGCGGCGCGCTCACGCTCCGCCTCGTTATCTGCAGTCTCGGATTCGTCGAGCAGACGCGCGGCATAGAGGATGAGTCCGAGTCCGCCCTCGACATAGCTCTTCGACGACAGCAGCATGCGCCGGACATCGGAGTGCTCGACGATCGGGACCGGCGTACCATCAGATCCCTTGGCGCCGTCGGGCCGACCTTGACGCCGGTCGCGAGCATAACGGAGGGCATCGAGGTACCCGTGGTAGCCGAGCCCCACGGCACCGGCGCCGACCCCGATGCGAGCCTCATTCATCATGTGGAACATGCAGGCCAGCCCCTGGCCCCGCTCCCCCACGAGGAAGCCGACCGCACCCGCGGAGCCCGCCGGAGTGTGCGCACCCTCACCGAAGTTGAGCAGCGTGTTCGTCGTTCCCCGCCATCCCATCTTGTGGTTGAGCCCAGAGAGGACGACATCATTGCGCTCACCGAGGCTGCCATCGTCGTTGACGAGGTACTTCGGCACGAGGAACAGGCTGAGACCCTTGACCCCCGGCTGGTCGCCGTCGGCACGTGCCAGGACGAGGTGGACGATGTTCTCCGAGAGCTCGTGATCGCCACCGGAGATCCACATCTTCGTTCCATGGATGCGGAAGGCGTCGTCCCCGCCGTCGGGGTCCGGTACAGCCTTCGTCGTGACGTCGCCCAAAGAGGAGCCAACATCGGGCTCGGACAGGCACATGGTGCCGAAGAAGCGGCCGTCGAGTTCGGGCAGCACGTACTTCTCGATCTGTTCCTCGGTGCCGTATTCGAGCAGCAGATTGGCGTTGCCCATAGTCAGCATCGGATAGCTGGCGGTGCCGATATTGGCCGCCTGGAACCAGGCGAAACAGGCCTTCGCGACCGTCTGCGGCAGCTGAATGCCGCCGACGCTCTCATCCATCGTCGCCGACAGCAGGCCGATTCCGGCGAACTGGTCGAGCGCAGACTTGATCTCGGGGATCAGCGTCACCGCCGTGCCGTCGAATGTCGGCTCGTTGAGGTCGGACTTGCGTGCGTGAGTGGCGAAACGTTCTTTCGCCAGTTCCTCGCTGGCTTCGAGCACGGAGTCGAAGACCTCACGCGAATGGTCGGAGAAGCGAGGCCGCTGACAGAGTTCGTCGATCTTGAGCCAGTCATAGAGTTGGAAGTCGATGTCCTCGGCGGAGAGGATGGATTCTGTCGCAGTCGTCAAGACGCCATTGCCTTCAATCTGTTCAGTCACGAGACCAAGCTATGGCTAATCATTCGTTAAGTAAAGTGATTCGCTCTCTCACATTGCGAGGATGTCGCCCGGACTTTTCCGCGAGGCACGATCCCTGGCTACGCGGGGACCTCTGATGAGTCTCGGCGGCCCTGGGTTTCGCCGCCCGGGAGAGCTATAATTCTCTCTACAATCTGCGTGGGAATGGGGCGAAGGATCATGACCACAGAAACGAATCGATCGTCGAAGTTGGCCCAGACGATCAGACAGATCCCGAAGGCGTTCAAGAGCGCCAATATCGGCCAGGGGCAGAAAGTCGGCTATCGAGAAGACAGCTCCGAAGAACGGCTGCAGGCCACGGCTGAGCACGAAGGAGTGAAGCTCTACCGCAATCCCGACGGCTCACATCTCGCCGTCGACGAATCCCACTCGAGCTACGATGACTGAACATCGGCTCAGTATCCGGCGCTGCGTCTGCAAGCGAGGCACCCCCTGGACGAATCAAAGAAAACGACTATGGTCACGAGTACAGCGTCTTTGCAGCAGTGAGGTGGTGACAGATAACCGACCAGACTGATTCACAGAAGAAGGTCGACAAGATCAACGACAAGCTCGACGAGCTCGGGGCGAGGGCCAGCGGACCCGATGTCGCCTATGGTGCGACTCCCGGATATGCCGACGATGTATCCGAAGAGGACCTGGAGAAGCTCGCCGAAGCGGAAGGTGTGACCCTCCGACGCCTCCCGGACGGCTCGCATGAGGCGATCGACGAGTCCGCCGTGACTCCATCCTCGGACACTTCGAACGCCGAGGATTCGTCAGCTGAGAGCTGATTCGTCGGCTCGAGCGAACATCGACAACCCGGTACGCCATCCGCGTGCCGGGTTTCGCTGTGCCCCAGGTAGGATCGCCAGGGCCATGACGCCGCGCCGCACTGTCGGCGGAACAATAATGCTGAGCTGAAAGGCAGAGCCTATGTCCTCCCCCGCCGCCTCGCCTGCGCAGACCTCCGCGACGAAGACTGAGCCGTCAGGCTTCCTCCGGATTCTGCGCAACTACCGCTTCCCGATCTTCATCCTCACAGGGGTAGTCATCGGCGCGATCATCGGCCTCGTCTTCGGGGAACGCGCCACCGTCATCAAGCCGTTCGGCACGCTGTTCATCAATATGATGTTCACTCTCGTCGTGCCGCTCGTGTTCTTCTCCATCGCCTCCGCGGTCGCGGGAATGTCCTCGGCGGCGCGACTCGGCAAAATCATGGGCAGTATGCTCGGAGCCTTCGCCGTCACCGGCATCGTCGCCTCCATCGTCATGGTCGCCGCGCTGCGCATCTTCAACGCAACCGACGGCGTCGAAGTGGAGATGCAGGAGCCGGAGAACGTCGAGGACGTCGGGTCCATCGGTGACCAGCTCGTCCAAACCGTCGTCGTCGACGACTTCTCGAAGATCCTGTCCGCCGAGCACATGCTCGCCCTCATCGTGTTCGCCGTCATCGTCGGCTTCGCCACCAGCAGGATCGGCGACGCCGGCAAGTCGTTCGCCCAGTTCCTCAATTCCGGCACCGAGGTGTTCCTCAAGTTCACCTCAATCATCATGTACTACGCCCCGATCGGCCTCGGCGCCTACTTCGCCGCACTCGTCGGCGACCTCGGCGCCCAGCTCGTGGGGGACTATGTTCGCGCCTTCCTCGTCTACTATCCGGTGGCGATCGCCTACTTCATCCTCGCCTTCACGTTCTACTCCTTCGTCTCCGGCGGCCGCCGAGGCGTCTCCCGCTTCTGGGGCAATATCCTCGAACCCACAGCGATCTCCTTGGGTACGTCGTCCTCGGTGGCGGCGATCCCAGCGAACCTGCGTGCCGGAGAGAAGATCGGAGTCCCACGGGACATCCGGGAGACGATCGTGCCGATCGGTGCCACGATCCACATGGAAGGATCGAGCCTGTCCGCGATCCTCAAGATCGCCTTCCTCTTTGCCGTGTTCCAGCGCGACTTCTTCACTCCGGAGAACATCCTCATCGCCATCGCCGTGGCGCTGCTGGCCGGAATGGTCATGGCAGGAATCCCCTCTGGCGGCTTCATCGGCGAGCTCATGATCATCACCCTCTACGGCTTCCCAGCAACGGCGCTGCCGATCATCCAGATCATCGGAACCGTCATCGATCCGCCGGCCACCACGGTCAATGCGGTCGGCGACCAGGCGAGTTCGATGATGGTCGCTCGCATCCTCGATGGAAAGGACTGGATGGATCGGACAGAGGACGATCACGATTCGGTTCCGTAACCGCTGTGAATCTGTCACAGTCCGGAATCCACGGATTCGGACAAGACTCCTTCTGACGGAATGTCTCGGAGATGTCATCGCAATGCAATAGAACCTCCGTATTTCCGACGACGCGTCTCAGCTTCTGTTCAGGCTCGGGGAATCGGCTCTCACCTGGGATGACGATACTCGATTCCAGCAATGTCCCTGTCCCGGAAGAGGAGAAGTCACCATGCCCGCCTTCATCAGCACTCACGCCGCAAAGTGGGGCGTCGCTGCACTAGCCGGTCTCACATCTCTGGGCCTCGCAGTCGGTCCGGCATCGGCCTCCGTTGATTCAGCACCCGCGCCCAGTGCCGCTCAGGCACCCCAGAGTTCGGGACACCCGAAGGGTGCCGTCAAGTACGCGGACAAACTGATCACCGCCTACGGCATCGGTGATGACTCGGTCATGGATCGTCTCGCCACACGCAACGTCGTTGCTGCCCTCGCCGAACACAACGACGGGCACGCCACACGCTGGCACCGGACCTCAGCCGACTCCGGCAAGGGGTACACCTGGGTGTCCTACACGAACCTGGACACCCACGAGGTCATGACCCTGACGGTCAGAGACGCCAAAGCCGTAGGCAAGGGCGGCGACGCTGTTCGTGAGGTCGAGTTCGTCGGCTGAGGACGACCCGCTGTCATGCCGTTGCCCGAATCCTGAACGGTGTCTTGCCAGCTTCGCCGACCCGCTCGGTAGACTCGGGAACCATGGTCGCCCTGAACGAAATCCCCCGTCGCCGCTACACCGCTGGCCCGACACCGCTCGAGCATCTGCGGCGACTGTCCGCCGAGCTCGGCGGACCGGAGATCTGGATCAAACGCGATGACCGGCTGGGGCTGACACAGGGCGGGAACAAAACACGCAAGCTCGAGTACCTCATCGCCGACGCACTGAACCAGGGAGCGGACACGCTCATCACCGTCGGCGGGGTCCAGTCCAACCACTGTCGGCTGACCTTATCCGCTGCACGCGCCGAGGGCCTCGACTGCCATCTCATCGTCGAAGAGGACCTCGGACCCGACGGCACAGCACTCGGCCCAGCAGGGGCGAACCCTCCGGAGCACACGGGCAATTTCCTGCTCCTCGACCTCCTCGGCGCGGATTCGGTCACCGTGCTCGGCCACGGAGCTGACCTCCTCGGCGAGGCCGAGATTCTGGCCGAGAAGCTGCGCGGCGAGGGCGGGATCCCCTACATCATCCCCGTGGGCGGGTCGAATCCGATCGGCGCGCTCGGCTATGTCGACTGTGCCCACGAGCTGCTCGATCAGTTCGCCGAGGAGGGAGTGGACTCCCCCACGATCGTCACGCCCAGCGGCTCGGCCGGAATGCAGGCCGGGCTCATCGTCGGACTCCACAGCGCAGGAAGCACCGTCCCGATCATCGGCATCAACGTCAGCCGGTCACAAGCGGAGCAGGAACCGAAGATCGTCGACCTCGTCGATTCCACGGCACGGTTCCTCAACCTGCCGCCTGTCCCCCGCGATGCCACGACGGGACTCGGCGACTATGTCGGGACCGGCTACGCTCTGCCGACACCCGAGATGGCTGAGGCCGTGCGCCTCTTCGCCCGCACCGAGGGGATCCTCCTCGACCCCGTCTACACCGGCAAGGCTGCGGCCGGTCTCATCGACCTCATCAGATCCGGCCGCTTCCCTTCCGAAGACGCGGTCGTCTTCGTCCACTCCGGCGGAGTCCCCGGACTCTACGCCCGCACCCAGGCGTTCACCTGAGCACCTCCCACCACCCACCATCGACGAAAGGCAGACAGATGACAGTTTCGACAGCAGACCTGTGGGACGAACGCGGCGACGACCTCTATTCGATCGCTCTGAACTTCGGCGACTTCGGAGCCAAGACCTCATTCTCCGGACCGGCCCGCACGATCCGCTGCTTCCAGGACAACGGACTGGTCAAGCAGACCCTCAATCAGCCAGGCGACGGCGCCGTGCTCGTCATCGACGGTGACGGTTCGATCGCCACCGCCCTCATGGGTGACATGATCGCCGAGGCCGGGGTCCGAAACGGCTGGAACGGAGTCGTCATCAACGGCGCTGTCCGCGACCGTGAAGCTCTGGCCGAGATGGAATTCGGAATCAAGGCTCTGGCCAGCAATCCGCGCAAGAGCGCGAAAGACGGTGCCGGTGAGATCGACGTGACCGTGGAGATCGGCGGCGCGACGATCCGCCCAGGAGCGATGGTCTTCGCCGACGCCGATGGTGTCGCCATCGAGAAATAGAGCAGCCGCGGCTCAGCGATGAATGGTGTCGAAGCTCTGTTCGGCTGAGTCCCAGATGTCGGCAACGTCGATCCGACCGTCGGCGGTGAGATCCTCGACGGTCGAACGGTCGTAGAGGTATCTCCATTCCCCCGCCGCGACGTCTCCCGTGACCACGAGGATGTCGTAGTCGAAGGCTGCCTGTGAGGTCGCCTGGACGATGAACGCCGTGGCTTCCAAGTCCTTGGCCCTGTTCTCATCGGAGGCGAACTCGACATGGAGGCGTTCGGGTTCGGCCTCCTGGTTGAAGTCGGGGTTCGTCTCGGACTCGAGACTCACCTCGACACCGTCCAAGGACTGCGCCACATAATCCGCGAGCTCGTCGAGGGAGTCGAAGCCCTGCGCCACGACATCGAGTGCCGCTGTCGGCGTCGATTCGGCCTCCGCTGATGAGTCTGCATCGGAGCCGCAGCCGCTGAGGGCGATGAGTGCGGCGGTCAGGAGCCCGGCGAGAGCAGGGGCGGACTTCGAATCGAACCTCATGGCACCAGCCTATCGACGAGAGTGCGCTGGTGCCGCATCGAGTCAGTCGCATAGTGCGTGGGGCTTCAATGGGATCGGATTCCCTTCGGCGCGGATCGGGAATAGGGTCATCAGCCTATTTGTTGAATGTTCAACTAGCTTGATCTAGACTGGAGCCAACAGCCCATCCGCTCAGGAGAACAGCATGACCGCCACCCCCATCCAGGCACCGACCTCCACCGCCCCGCAGACACTCGCCGTCGATGAGAAACGACTCAGCGCGGCCACCGGAATGGACGCGGTGACCCTGCGCGTCGGCGACCTCGAGAAGATGTCGAACTACTACTCGAACGCCCTGGCGATGGAACCCCTCGAAGAGACCGCCCGCGATGGCGAAGTCCACCGTGTGCTCGGCCGCGGCGCCACTCCCCTGGTCAAGCTCGTGGCCACCCCGGGCCTGCCCGGCGTCGACGCCAAACAGGCCGGCCTGTTCCACACCGCCTTCCTGTTCGACACCAAGGAAGCCTTGGCCGCCACGGTCGCCCACGCCGCGCAGAACACCAACAGCACCTTCGTCGGCTCCAGCGATCACCTTGTCAGCCAGGCGTTCTACTTCACCGATCCCGAAGGCAACGGCATCGAGCTCTACGTCGACCGCGCCCGTTCGGAATGGACTCACTCGCTCGACGGTGAGGTCCAGATGGACACGCTCTACCTTGACCCGAACCGCTTCCTCGAACGCCACCTCAATCAAGACATCCTCGCGAACACTGCCGCCGAACCCGGCATCGTCGGCCACGTCCACCTGCAGGTCGGCAACATCCCTCAGGCCCGCGAATTCTACGTCGATGCCCTCGGCTTCGAGCCGTCGCTGTCGTCAATGCCCGGAGTCCTCTTCGCGGCGGCGGGCGGATACCACCACCACGTCGCCATGAACACATGGAACAGCCGCGGCGCCGGCCCTCGCGCGGCCAGCCTCGGCCTCGGGGATGTCGCGATCACCGTTCCCGGACGCGAGGACCTCGACGCGCTCGTCGCTCGCCTGCGCACGCACAACCTCGACTTCGCCGATGACGGACGCTCCGTACGCGTCGTCGACCCGTGGGGCACACAGGTCACCCTGGCCACCGGAACCAGCTCCATCGACGAGACCCTAGCGCGCTGACGACCTGCCGGTGCGAACATCTCCACCGGATACAACGCACTGAGGCGGGTGATGCTCAATGGCATCACCCGCCTCAATCGTCTGCGCCGAGATCAGCTCGTGGAGTGCACTCGCCCGACTGCCGCCTGCGGATGCAGGTCGAGTCGGCGCAGCAGCTGAGCATTGAGGGCGACGACGATCGTCGAGATCGACATCAGGATCGCACCCACACTCATCGGCAGCACGAATCCGACAGGAGCGAGCACTCCTGCCGCCAGCGGCACCGACAGCAGGTTGTACCCGGCCGCCCACCACAGGTTCTGCTTCATCTTCCGGTAGGTCGCCCGAGAGAGTTCGACAATCGAGAGCACGGACCGCGGATCGTCGGAAGCGAGGATGACTCCGGCAGAGCCGATGGCCACATCGGTTCCGGCCCCGATGGCGATGCCGACATCGGCCTGCGCGAGCGCAGGAGCGTCATTGACACCGTCACCGACCATCGCCACACGACGCCCCTCCCCCTGCAACTCAGAGACTTTCGCCGCCTTGTCGGCGGGATGAACGCCGGCAAAGACACGGTCGATGCCGAGCTCGGAGGCCACAGACTGCGCGACCGCCTCGGCGTCTCCGGTGATCATCACGACCTGTGCACCGATGGCGTGGAGAGCATCGACGGCATCGCGAGACTCCGGCCGGATCTCATCGGCCAACCGCAGGGCACCGACGACAGACCCGTCGACGAGCACGTGGAGGATGATGGCACCTTCGGCTCGCCAGGCCTCCGCAGACTTCGCCTCGGGGGCATCGTGAGCCTCGAGCAGTCTGGGACCGCCGACCTCGACCGTCTGGCCCGCGATGACGGCCTTGACCCCCACCGCAGGTGACGACGAGAAGTCGGAGGCTCTCGGCACGTCGACCCCCCATTCAGCCGCAGCTGTGACGATGGCTGCGGCCAACGGGTGCTCGCTGTCGGCTTCGGCCCCAGCCGCCAGGCCGAGCACTTCACTCTCGGCTCGCGTGGCCCCGGCACCCTCGACGACTTCGATGGCGGTGACCGTCGGCTGACCCTTCGTCAGGGTGCCGGTCTTGTCGAAGAGCACGGAATCGACCGTGCGCATCGTCTCGAGCGCGAGCCGGTCCTTGACGAGGACGCCGGCACGGGCGGCACGTTCGGTGGCGATCGACACGACCAGCGGAATGGCCAGACCCAAGGCGTGAGGACAGGCGATGACGAGCACGGTGATCGTGCGCACGACCGCCGAGTCCGGCATGCCGATGAGCGACCAGACGACCGCTGTGATCACGGCAGCGCCGAGAGCGAACCAGAACAGCCATGCCGAGGCTCGATCAGCGATGCGCTGGGCTCGAGATGACGAGCTCTGAGCGTCGGAGACCAGCTTCTGGATACCGGCCAGCGTTGTGTCGTCACCGATCGCGGTGATCTCGACTCGAAGCCCGGAATCGGCGGCGACGGTGCCGGCCACAACCGAGTCGCCTTCGCCGCGTCGGACCGTCGCGGATTCTCCGGTGACCATGGATTCGTCCATGTGGGCCGCGCCGTCGATGATCCGTCCGTCGGCGGGAACGGAGGAGCCGGGACGGACGAGGACGATGTCACCGACGACGAGGTCAGCCGGAGCGACGCGCATCGTCTCCCCGTCGATGATCTTCTCGGCCTCATCCGGCAGCAGTGCGGCGAGACTGTCCAGCGCCGAGGTGGTCAGTGCCAGTGAGCGCATCTCCATCCAGTGACCGGCGAGCATGATCACGACCAGCAGAGCCAGCTCCCACCAGAAGTCGAGCTGCGGGTCGAGCAGACCCAGCGACGATCCCCAGGACGAGACGAAGGCGACCGTGATCGCCAGAGCAATGAGCAGCATCATGCCCGGACTGCGCCCCTTGATCTCGTCGAGTCCGCCGGCCAGGAACGGCTTGCCGCCCCATACGTACATGACGGTGCCGAGGATCGGTGAGAGCCAGCGAAGCGCACCGAGGATGCCGGTGTCGGGAACCTCGTATCCGACGAGGTGGCCGAACATCGGACTGAATGCGACGACGGGCACGGCGATGACGAGCATGATCCAGAACAGCCTCCGGAACTGCGCGACGTGATCGCCATGGCCGGCATGACCCGCGTGGCCCGAATGGCCGGAGTGAGCCTCGTGACCGGAGTGGTCGCCATGACCACTGTGGTCATGGCGAGCGTGATCGGAGTGGGCCATGGTCTCAGTGTGTGCGGAATGGTCTGTCTCAGCAGACTGCATTCCGTAATGACGATGATTCTGCGGCTTGTTCATACCCACAACCTATACCCCTAGGGGGTATAAATCAATGGTGATGCCACTCATATGCAATCGCCTGCAACCCTGGCTCTCACGTCGCAAGCGCTCTAGCGTCGAAGAACACCGAATGGCACGGATACGCCCCACGAAAGGACTCATCATGAGGGCAGCACGATTTCACGCGCGCAAAGACATCCGGATCGAAGACATCCCAGAACCCGAACTGCGGCCGGGCACAGTCGCCATCGACGTCGCATGGTGCGGGATCTGCGGAACGGACCTCCACGAATACCTCGAAGGGCCGATCTTCGTCCCTCCGGCAGGGCACCCTCATCCGATTTCCGGCGAGTCCGCGCCTGTCACGATGGGGCACGAATTCTCCGGCACGATCACAGCGCTCGGCCAAGGAGTGGATGATCTGGAGGTAGGGCAGAACGTCGTCGTCGAGCCCTACATCATCGCCGAAGATGTCGACACCAGCCCCGGCCAGAGCTATCAGCTGTCGAAAGACATGAACTTCATCGGCCTTGGCGGGCACGGCGGCGGACTCTCGGAGAAGATCGTCGTCCAACGCCGTTGGGTGCACCCCATCGGCGACATCCCACTCGACCAGGCAGCGCTGATCGAGCCGCTGTCTGTTGCCCACCACGCAGTCGTCCGCTCGGACGCCGAATCCGGCCAGACCGCCATCGTCGGCGGCGCAGGACCCATCGGCCTCCTCACTGCCGCCGTCCTCAAAGCCAAGGGACTGACCGTCTACATCTCCGAGCTCTCCGAGGCGCGCAAGCAGATGGCACTCTCAACAGGCGTTGCCGACGAGGTCCTCGATCCACGAGAATTCGATGTCGCCGAAACCATCCGAGAGCGCACGGGCGACCGTGGAGCCGACGTGGGATTCGAATGCTCGTCCGTCCCCGCGGTTCTGGACATGCTCCTCGATGCCGCCCGTCCCGGCGGAGTCATCGTCAACGTCTCCATCTGGGGGCATAAGCCCGAGGTCGATATGCCGAAGCTGGTCCTCAAGGAGATCGACCTGCGAGGAACCATCGGCTACTCCGGCGACCACCCGGAGACGATCAGACTGGCCGCCGGCGGCACCATCGATCTCTCAGCTTTCATCACCGCACGCATCGGCCTGGACGAGCTCATCTCGGGCGGGTTCGACGAGCTCATCAACAACAACGAGCAGCACGTGAAGATCATCGTCGACCCCCGCGCCTGACAGGAACCTCCTCGACACCCTCTCCACGCGCACCCCGCAGTTTCGAGGGAGCAGAATGTCGATTCAGTCCGCTGAATTCAACATTCCGCTCCCTCGAATTTCTGCATTCACGCTCTTGGCCCCGCATTCACGCACGCATCTCCGCACTCACACGCTTGGCCCCGCATTCACGCACCCGCCCCGCAGGAGGAACGCACCCGCGCTCGACATTGCATATACGTGCAGTTATGACTCATACTTGCTCATACTGTTCAACTTCGCTTCTGATCGTCGACTGCCCTCGGGCATCGCAGGTCGTGGCGAAGTCAATGAGAACCACACACCCTGGCTCGCCCGCGAGCCGGCCTCACCGCGGAGGACCCCATGGACCTGCAACTCATACTGGCGTTGGCCGCCGGCATCGCGACGATCGTCGTCATCGTGCTCGCGACCCGACTCGACGCCTTCATCGCCCTGCTTCTGGCGGCCGTCGTCACCGGCATCGTCGCCGGTCAGGATCTGCTCTCGATCATCGACTCGATCACCACCGGCTTCGGCGACACCCTGGCCAGCATCGGCATCGTCATCGGCCTCGGCGTCGGCATCGGCAAGATCCTCGAAGTCTCCGGAGCCGCCGACTCCCTCGCCCGCGCCTTCCTCCGTGCCTTCGGCAAGGGCCGTGAGCCGTGGGCGATGGGAACCGTCGGCTCGCTCGTGTCCATCCCCGTCTTCTGCGACTCCGGCTACGTGATCATGAATCCGCTGGCTCGTTCGATCGCCCGCGTGAAGAAGGGCGGCTACGTCACCCTCGCGCTGGCTCTGGGCTGCGGTATGACCCTGACTCATCACATGGTGCCGCCGACGCCGGGCCCTTTGGCTGCCACCGGCATCCTCGGTGCCGACATCGGATCGGTCATCCTCGCCGGCATCGTCTTCACCGTCATCCTCCTGCCCGTGGTCGTCGTCTACGCGCGCTGGATCGGGCCGAAGCTCGAACCCGTGCTCAACAGCAAGGTCAGGCACGACGTCTATTCCGAGGTCTCGGCCGCCTCGGCGGAGGGCACCGACGAAGGATCATCCAGGGTGTCCACCCTCACGGGCGACCATGAGCACTCCGGCGACAGCTCCACCGACTCCGCGACGTCGCAGGACGCGGCCGGCGCCGACCCGGGCACCGGCAAGAAGCCGGGCGCCTTCCTCGGCTTCCTTCCGCTCATCGTCCCGCTCCTGCTCATCGTGGCCAACACGGTCGGCACCGCAATCGACAAGAGCGCACAGGGAGAGCTCGCCGGCGAGGCGTATGAACCCTCCGCCTGGGTCGCTCCGCTGGCATTCTTCGGCAACCCGGTCGTCGCCCTGATCATCGGCCTCATCCTCGCCGTCTACACGCTGCTGCCCCGCGTGACCCCACGCAATCAGGTGCAGAGCTGGCTGGCCGACGGTGCCGCCTCGGCCGGTCTCATCCTGCTCATCACCGGCGCCGGCGGCAGCTTCGGACTGGTCCTGCGCGAATCTGGTGTCGGTGACGCCCTCGCCGAGGCGATCGCCTCGATCAGCCTGCCCGCGCTTCTCGTCCCGTTCCTCATCGCCTCCTTCGTCCGCCTGGCTCAGGGATCGGGTACGGTCGCGATGATCACCGCTGCCTCGGTGACGGCTCCGCTCATCGCCCCGCTGGGACTCGATCCGCTCGTGGCCGTCATGGCCTGCACCGCCGGTTCGATGGTCTTCTCCTACTTCAACGACTCCTACTTCTGGGTCGTCACCCGATTCGCCGGCCTCGACGGAATCAATGCCATCAAGGGCTGGTCGGGGATCACCACCTCCGTGTGGATCTGCTCCCTTCCGCTGCTGTTCGTGCTCGACTTGGTCGTATGAGCGCCTCCCACATGTCCGACTACGAAACGACCGCAGCCGCCTCCACGACGCAGGCGAGTCCGCGCATCCTCATCGTCGCCGATGATCTCACCGGCGGAAATGCGTGCGGAGCCCTGTTCGCCGAGGCGGGGCTGCGGACGATCACCGTCACGGATACCGGCCCGGCCGGCGGCGTCGACATCAGCGGACTGCTCGATGACTTCGACGCGGTCGTCGTCAACACCGATTCCCGGCACCTGCCTACGCAGCAGGCAAGCGAGCTCTACACCGAACTCATCGAAACCGCCGGGACCGTCGACCTCGTGGCGTGCCGAATCGACACCACCCTGCGCGGCAATGTCGGGCCCGCCGCGGCCGCCGCCATCTCGGCCCGCAGACGGTCTCTCGCCGGGACCGATGGTCCGCCGCATCGCGTGCTGGGCCTGTGCGTGCCGGCGTTCCCTGCCGCAGGCAGAACCACCGTGCAGGGGCGACAGCTGCTGGGCGGCCGACTGCTCGAACACACCGAGCTCGCCCATGACGTCCGCTCCCCCATGCGCACCTCCGTCATCGAGGACATCCTTGCCGCCGGCACGGATCTCGACAGCCGCCTCATCGATATCGCCACGGTGCTGGCCGGTCGGGGTGCCGTGCGCACTGCCGTACTCGACGCCATCGGCGACGGAACGGACGTGCTGATCGCCGATGCCCTGACCACCGACCACATCGACCTCGTCGGGTCCGTCATCGCTGAAATCAGCCACGAGCTCGCGGAGGCGGCCACTCCGGAGATCCGCAACCGCGCAGGTCTGGCCGACGGTGAGCGGTTGGACTGGGTGACCATCGACCCCGGACCCGGCAGCCTCGCCCTGGCTCAGTCTCGGCTGCCGGCTCGCGCCGACGGCATTCTGCTCGGCATTTCGGGATCGGCCACTGAGGTCACCCGTGCACAGCTTGCAGCAGTGGCCGAGGACCCCACGATCACGGTCCTGCGCGCACCTTCGGACGACGCGGGACTGCCCGATGTCGAGGCCGCACTCGGCCTCATCGATCGGACCGCCTCGGCGCGGGCGATCATCATCGCCACCGTCCTCGAGACCAGCGACCTGCGCGAACTCACCGATGCTGAATCCGAAGAGACGACACGGCGCCTGGCACTGATCGCCTCGGCGGTCATGTCCACCCTCCCGGTCTCCGGCCTCTACACCACCGGCGGGGACGTCACCGCCACGGTGATGCGCGAGCTCGGTGCGATGGGGATGGAGATCGACAAGGAGATCGTGCCTCTGGCCGTGGGCGGTCGCCTCGTCGGCGGAAGCGCTGACGGACTGCCGATCGTCACGAAAGGCGGGCTCATCGGTGACACCGGCACCGCCGTCGACTGCCTCGAATTCCTATCGACAACTGCTCGCGTCAGGCGAGACTGAATCGTGCACGACGACCCCAGCACCCAACCCACCGACATCCATCCGAACCATCTGAGGAGACAGAAATGACAGCACCAGCACTCGCAGTGACCGTGGGTGACCCGGTCGGAATCGGACCGGAGATCACCGCCACGGTGCTTGCGGAGTTCGCCGGCAGAGACGATCAGCATGGAATCGCTGTGGCGGATCTGGCCGTGATGAAACGGGCCGTCGACGTCCTCGGACTCGACGTCGAACTGCGCTCCATCTCCGACTGGTCGACCCCGTCAGCCGGTGAAGGCGTCATCGACGTCTTCGATATCGGCGTTCTCGGGGATGACCTTCCTGACTGGGGAGTCGTCGATGCCCGCGCCGGCAGGGCTTCGGTGGCCGCGATCGAGCTCGCCACCAAGGCGGCCATGGATCAGCAGGTCGCCGGCATCGTCACCGGCCCCATCAACAAGGAAGCCGTATGGAAGTCCGGTTCGCAGCACCTCGGGCACACCGAGATGCTCGGTGAGCTGACCGGAGTGACGAAGCAGGACACGATGTTCGTCGTGGAGAACACGAAGGTCCCCGACCACAAACTCCAGATCTTCTTCGCCACCCGCCACATGTCCCTGCGCAAGGCTCTCGACGCCCTGACCGTGGACACTCAGGTCGACTCCATCGAACGCGCCCATCGTGCCCTCCAGCTCTACGGCGTCGCCTCGCCGAGACTGGCCGTCGCCGCTCTCAACCCCCACGGTGGCGAGAACGGCGCCTTCGGCGACGAGGAGATCGAGATCCTCCGCCCGGCCGTTAAGAAGGTCAATGCCGCAGGCGCCTTCGAGGTCGCCGGGCCGATCCCGGCCGACTCCGTCTTCCACCAGGGACTGACCGGCCGCTATGACGGCATCCTCTCGCAGTACCACGATCAGGGGCACATCGCGTCGAAGACCTTCGACTTCGACGGCACCATCTCCGTCACCGTCGGCCTGCCGATCCTGCGCACCTCCGTCGATCACGGCACTGCCTTCGACATCGCCGGACAGGGCATCGCCGACGCGGGCACCATGCGCTCGGCCTACCGCGCTGCTATCGGCTACGCACCGTTCGTCGACGGCATCCGTGCGGAGTACCTGCCGAAGTAGGCTTAAGACGCATGTCCGACCGCGGCGATTCCGCTGCGGTCGGAGGTGCGAACGACGAGAGGATAGACAGATGGCGATCCGATCAGGGACCCAGCGGCGCCGCGAAGCCATTCTCGGCCTGCTCAAGACCGGATCGTGGAGCATCCCCCGCCTGGCCGGGGCCCTCGAGACCTCGGAATCGACGATCCGCCGCGACCTGCGCGATATGGCCGCAGACGGTGAGATCATCCGCACCATCGGCGGAGCCGCTGCGGCAGGGTACGTCGAACCGCCGCTGGGCGAACGGATGGAACAGCAGGCCGAAGCGAAGGACGCCATCGCCGCCCGCGCTCTCGCACGCCTCGACGATGCGCGAGTGCGCACCGTCTTCCTCGATGCCGGATCGACGGCTGTGCGTCTGGCCGAGAGGATCAGGGACCGCAGCGAGCTCATCGTGGTCACCCGCGGCCTCGAGATCGCACTGACCCTTGCCCATCCCGCCGGACCCACCGTCATCATGATCGGCGGTGAGGTCTCGACCCTGTCCCACGGGACGACCGGGGCGCTGTCGGACCATGCACTGGCTCGCATCCATGTCGACATCGCCTTCCTCGGCGCCGATGCGGTCGACACCGCTCAGGGGCTGGGCGAACCGAGCCTCGACGAGGCCCGGACGAAGGAACTCATCGCCGAGCGGGCCGGCGCCGTCATCGTCCTCGCCGACAGCTCGAAGGCAGGCCGCGAGGTCGTCGCCTGGGCGCCGCTGCCGCCCGGCTGGACGTGGATCGACGAACACGGGGAGCACGCGCAGGGCTGACGCCCCGCAGCCGCCGATCCGAGCGTTCTCACACCTTCTGTTCGCGCGCCATCCGCCGGACATAGACAGGAGCGGCGACGAGCGCTGGCAGCATCACGAAGCCCACCGGCACAGCGGTGATGACGATCGCCGACTGCAGAGCCTCCACTCCCCCGTCGCCGAGGCTGATGAGCACGGCCGCTGTGATGCCGATGAGCAGAGCCCAGGTGGCGCGCAGCCTCGGAGAGGGTTCCCCGGAGGTCATGCACGACTGGGACATCGCAAACGACATCGAGTCCGTGGTTGTGGCGACGAACGTCATCGTCAGGACGAGGAAGCCGAGGCTGATGACCAGCGACAGCGGCAGGTGACCGCTGATCGCCATGACCGCCGCGGGCAGTCCGCCCTCCATGAGCGGCTCCGAGATCGCCCCATCCGACTTCTGCTCAAGGAAGATGCCTGTGCCGCCGAGCACTGTGAACCAGAAGGTCGTGGCCACGGGAGGCAACACCGTCGTGCTGATAAGCAGATCGCGGACCGTGCGGCCCTTGGAGATCCGAGCGACGAAGATCGCCATCAGCGGCGCATAGCCGAGGAACCAGCCGAAGAAGAAGACGGTCCACCCGGACAGCCACTCGGTGTCTCCGCGGTAGAGGGTCATGCTGAAGAAGTCGGTGACGTAGAGGGCGAATCCGTCGAAGAAGCTCTTGACGACGAACCACGCCGATCCGAGCACGAGCACCGCGGCCATGAGGCCCAGCGCCAACCACACGTTCGCGGAGCTGAGGAATCGGATGCCGCGGTTGACTCCGGAGAAGACACTGACTCCGGCGACCGCGGTGAGCGTCGCGATGACGAGGAGCTGGACGGGATAGACGTCGGGGATCCCGAACAGCGAATTGAGACCGTAGGAGACCTGGAGGCCGAGGAAGCCGACCGGGCCGATGGTGCCCGCCGCGACTGAGATCACGCACACGACGTCGACGATCGCAGCGATCGGTCCGGTGGCCGCACGCTTGCCCATGATCGGATACAGAAGGCTGCGGGGGCGAAGCGGCATGCCTTTCTCGGCAGCGCGCATCATGACGATGGCACCCAGCGAGCCGAGAATCGCCCAGGCGAGGAAGCCCCAGTCGATGAAGCTTGTGGCCAATGCCGCGGCCACTGCGTCGACTCCATCGCCGTCGGAGAAATACGGTGGTCTCGAGGTGTAGTGGTACATCGGTTCGGCGGCCGCCCAGAACACTCCCCCTGCGGCGAGCAGGGTCATCATGATCATCGCGATCCAGGAGAAGCGGTTGAAGTCCGGCCGCGCCTGGTTGCCCAATCTGGCCTTCGCCCAGGGGGTGAAGACGAGGACGAGCGCGATGAGGAATGTGGCCAGCAGCAGGAACTGCCAGTACATGCCGAAGATCTCGGCACAGGCGGCGAACCCGGCCCCCACCCAGCCCGACATCCGATCAGGGACGATGAGAGCGAGGGCGACGAAGCTCGCGAGGATCCCCACGCTCGCCCCGGCCACGGGCCGGTCGAGGCGGCGGGGGCCGATATGGCCGGGGTCGCCTGTCGCAGGAGGCGGCTCAGCCGCCTGATCGGCGGTTACCGTGGTGGTGCTGGTCTGGCTCATGGGTGGCGCTGCCTTCCGTGCCCCGCTGACTCTGCCGTCGGCTGCGGGGCTGTTGGGTATCGATGCTCGTTCCGTCTGGAATCGCAGCGGCCCAGTCTAGGGGGCGGAGCACCGAAACGGTCCGGCGGCCGAGGGATTTCCGCTCGAATGTGGGACGACTCACCCGCCTCGGTGGTCTGCCCTGGGACATCCGCGCCGTTCCCGGATGAGCGCGGTCGTCGCCGGTCTCACTCCCCCGCGATCTCGAGCAGCACCTTGCCGATCACGGAGCGGGATTCGAGTTCCTTGATCGCTGCTGCCGCCTGCGCCAGCGGATACCTCGCATGGTTGCGCGGATTGAGACGCCCGGCGGACACATACTCGGCCACGGCCTGCCACTGTTCGTCGATGAGAGACGGATGACCGACAGTCGCCGCGCCCCACGCGACACCATCGACGGAGATGTTCTTCAGCAGCAGTCGGTTGACCTTGATCGAGGGAATCTCGCCGGCAGTGAAGCCGAGGACGAGCAGCCGGCCGAAGGGTGCGAGCACTCGCGTCGAATCGGTGAAGCGGTCGCCGCCGACAGGGTCGAAGACGATGTCGACGCCGCCCGGGAAGATCTCCTTCGTCGCGTCTTTGAAACCGTCGGCGAAGACGACATGCCTCGCGCCGATCTCACGAACCGCGTCGGCCTTCGCCTCGGTCGAGACGACGGCGACGACGTCGAGTCCCATCGCCGAGCCCAGCTGCACCGTGGCCGAGCCGAGGCCACCCGCAGCACCGTGGACGAGGAGACTCTGGCCCGGCCGGGCATCGGCGCGCACACGCAGCGCGAAGTCAGCAGTGAGCACGTTCATCGGCATACCTGCGGCATCGGCCAGAGAGACCGTGTCCGGCACCTTCACGGTGGCCTCGTCGGCGGCCACAAGGTACTCGGCGAAAGTGCCCGAGCCCGTGATCGCCGCGACCCGATCACCGACGGCGAACCGGGAGTCCGGCCCCGCCTCGGCGACAGTTCCGGACGCTTCGGAACCCAGGGTGAATGGCAGGTCATGCTTGACCTGATACATCCCGCGCGTCTGCAGCAGCTCGGGGAAGGTCACTCCGGCGTAGGCGACCTTGATGAGCACTTGGCCCGGCCCCGGAACCGGACGCTCCACGTCGAGATGCTCCACATCATCGGGCCCGGTCAGAGCAGTGACGCGAATGGCTTTCATAGTTTCCTCGCTAACGTTGTGGCCCACGCGGAACGCTAGAGCTCCGGTGGCGGCGGTCTTCTCACGTCTATCACACCGCGCGGCTATGACCGTGATCACTTTCACGGCTTGACTCCCCCGCCCGGGATGAATACTGTGAACTCTACTGAACGATTGTTCACTCGGGAAGGTCAAGGATGACACAATCACCGGCAGGGTTCGATGTGGACAGCATCGGCAGATGGATCGAGCAGAGATTCGGGATCAGCGACTTCGACGTCGAAGTGATGTCGGTCGGTCGCTCGAATCTCACGTTCACCATCCTCGTCGACAGCAGCCCGCGCTGGGTCCTGCGACGCCCGCCCCTCGGCCACGAAGGCGGCAGTGCTCACAACGTCGCCCGCGAAGGCCGGATCATGGCCGCTCTCAACGACAGCAGCGTTCCGGTGCCGACCGTCCTCGACATCGTCGATGACCCCGAGGTCCTCGAAGTGCCCTTCGTGTTCATGGATCACTGCCCCGGGTTCCCGATCAACACACCCACCGAATGGGAGTCCATCCCTGCTGATAACCGCCGCGACTGCGCCTTCGGCATGGTCGACGCACTGGCGGCGATCCATTCCGTCGACATCGATGCTGTCGGATTGTCCGACCTGCGCCGGCCGGGCGGACTCATCGACCGACAGCTGCGTCGCTGGATCGGGCAGGTCGAGAAGATCGCGATGCGCGAGACCCCGATCATCCATGAGGTCCATGACGTCCTCCGCGAGGCCATGCCCGACCCGGCGGGCTCGCCCGTGGGAATCGCGCACGGGGACTTCAAACCGAACAATCTGATCTTCGGTCCTTCCGGCGCGGTCAACGCCGTCGTCGACTGGGAGCTGACGGCCATCGGTGAGGTGCTCACCGACCTCGGCTATTTCGTCGCGATGCTCACGGTGCCCGAGCAGTACACCAGCATCTGGGTGCCCCGAACCGATAACGGCTTCCCGACCACAGACGAACTCATCGACCGCTACCAGGAAGTCAGCGGTCACGAAGTCCACGATGTCGGCTACTACTCGGCGTTTGCGATGTGGAAGCTCGCCTGCATCCGTGAAGGCGTCTACACACGGCTGGCGACAGGAAAGATGGGTGACCTCGATCTCGACCCGGACGAGGCCGGAGCCGGTGTCGAAGACCTCGCTCGCCAAGCACTCGACCTGCTGGAGAGATCATGACCTCGCCTCTGACCGGAAAGCGCGCGGTGGTCACGGGGGCCGCAGGCGGCATCGGCGCAGCATTGGCCGCCGAACTCATCGTACGCGATGCGTCAGTCGTTCTCGCAGACCTCTCCCCCACGGTCGACGACACAGCCGCTGAACTCGGCGAATCGGCATTCGCGTGGACAGGGGACGTGTCATCGGTCGAAGGAATCGGTGCGCTCATCGAATCTGCCGACGACAGCCTCGGCGGGATCGATCTGTACTTCGCCAATGCCGGAATCATCGGTCCGGCGATGCTCGGAGAATCCGACGCCGACTGGGACGCGATCATCGACGTCAACATGCGCGCCCATGTCCGCGCCGCGCAGGCACTCGTCCCCCGTTGGCAAGAGGCCGGTTCCGGCTATTTCGTCGCCACCGCTTCGGCGGCAGGGCTGCTCACGCAGATCGGCTCGGCCGCATATTCGGTGACGAAGCATGCGTCAGTCGGATTCGCGGAATGGTTGGCCATGACCTATCGCGATGACGGAATCCGCGCTTCGGTGGTCTGCCCGATGGGAGTGAACACGAATCTGCTCGACGACGCCGGATCCGCCGGCGGCGCCGCCCAGAAGGCCGTGACCTCAGCCGGAACCGTCCTGGAACCCGCCGAGGTGGCCGCAATCGTCCTCGACGCCGTCGAGAACGAGCAGTTCCTCATCCTGCCGCACCCCGAAGTCCTCGAGATGTATCGGATGAAAGGCAGTGACTACGACCGCTGGCTGCGCGGAATGTCCCGGTACCAAGCCCGACTCAGCGAACAGTGACACCGAGACTGACCACCGAGCGAGACCCGACTGAGACCAGACCACACAGCAACCGTCGAGAAGCAAGGAGCCCCCGTGTTGGAAATCAGCGAACGCGGACGTGAGTATCAGCAGCGCCTGAACGCGTTCATGGACGAATTCGTCTACCCGGCCGAGCCGGTCTATGCCGAGCAGATGGCCGCGGCGGCCAGCCCCCACACGCAACCGCAGATCCTCGAAGACCTCAAGGCCGAAGCGAAGAGGCAGGGCCTGTGGAACCTCTTCCATCCGCACCCGGAATGGGGCCCCGGCCTGACGAACCTCGAGTACGCTCCGCTGGCCGAGATCACCGGACGCAGCCTGGAGATCGCACCCGAAGCGATCAACTGCAATGCACCGGATACCGGAAACATGGAGGTCTTCACGGTCTTCGGCACCGATGAGCACAAGGAGAAGTACCTGAGGCCCCTGCTCGAGGGTGAGATCGCCTCGGCGTTTGCGATGACGGAGCCGGCTGTGGCCAGCTCCGATGCGACGAACGTCGAGATGAGCATGGAACGCACCGACGACGGTTTCGTGCTCAATGGCCGCAAATGGTTTGCGTCGAACGGAATGCACCCGAATTGTCGGGTGCTCATCGTCATGGGCAAGACCGACCCCACTGCCGAAGTGCACCGCCAGCAGTCGATGCTCGTCGTGCCGATCGACGCCCCCGGGGTCACGGTCGTGCGCAACCTGCCCGTGTACGGCTACGCCGACCGGGAAGGCCATGCCGAGATCGTCTTCGAGAACGTGCACGTGCCTCTCAAAGACATCCTCAAGGGTGAGGGCGAAGGCTTCGCCATCAGTCAGGCGCGCCTGGGCCCGGGCCGTATCCACCACTGCATGCGTGCCATCGGAGCCGCCGAACGTGCGCTCGAACTCATGGTCAGACGCGCCGAATCCCGGGTGACCTTCGGTGAGAAGCTGTCGAACCGGGCGAACATCCAGGACTGGATCGCCGAATCACGGATCGAAATCGATCAGGCTCGACTGCTGACCCTGCACGCCGCGGACATGATGGACAAGTACGGCAACAAGGTCGCGAAGAACGAGATCGCGGAGATCAAGGTCGTCGCTCCGACGATGGCGCTGAAGGTCATCGACCGGGCCGTTCAGGTCCACGGCGCCGGCGGAGTCACCGAGGACTTCCCCCTGGCCCGAATGTGGGCGCATATGCGCACCCTGCGTCTGGCCGATGGACCGGATGAAGTGCACAAGCGCTCTATCGCCCGCAATGAGATCAGGAAATACCGCGGCTGAGGTCGACTCTTCCGCGCTACAGTGAGACCCCACCGGGCCCGCAGCAGTGTGCACGGGCCTGGCACAGCCTGCGAAAGGATGTTCAATGACGAACAATTGGTTTGAGGAGCGCCCATGGATCACCACTTTGGGCGATATCGCTCAGGAGCCCTATGTGCTGCCGGAATCGACGCCCTTGGCCGATCTGGCCGCCACGGTCGAAGCCCGCGGCGACGAGGAAGGCATCACCTACTACGGATTCACCCTGACCTGGGCCGAGTTCGACCGGTGGTCGACGGCATTCGCCGCTTTCCTCTCGACCCACGGCATCAAACCCGGCGATCGAGTCGGCATCTATGACCAGAACACCCCCGCGTTCGTGATCGCCACCTACGGGATCTGGAAGGCCGGAGGCACCGTCGTCCCCCTCAACCCCATGTACCGCGGCGAGCTCGAGCACATCTTCTCCGACTCCGAAGTCACGGGACTCATCGTCTCTCAGGCCGCCTACCTCGACCGGGTCAAGGACTATACGGCAGACGTGCCACTCGTCGTGCTCAGCGACGACCGAAGCTTCCAGACGGACGGCCCCGAAGCGATCTACGCGATGTTCGACTCGCTTCCGCGATTCGAGGAGCTGCCGCCGGCCGAGGGACGCTTTGCATTCGCAGACGCGGTGCAGAGCAATCTCGATGCCGATTTCACCCCGCACTCCCCCGCACCGTCGGATCTCGGCCTCATCGCCTACACGTCCGGCACCTCGGGACGGTCGAAGGGAGCGGCGGCCACACATGCGAACATCTCGAGCAATTCGCGCTACTGCCTGCGCAACCCGATACTGGGCCCCGGTGACGGCTACGTCTCACTGGCGCCGCTGTTCCACATCACCGGATTCATCTGCCAATTCCTTGCCGCTGTCGCCGGCGGCGCCCGTCTCATCCTCAACTACCGTTTCGAGCCCGGTTCGCTCATCGCCCTGTGCGAACGGGAGAAGCCTGCATACATGGCAGGCCCGGCCACGATCTACACAGCGATGATGGCCCACCCGGATTTCAGCGCCGAGAAGTTCGCTTCCTTCAAATCGCTCATGTCCGGCGGTGCACCGCTGCCCGAGGGTCTGGTGAATAAGTTCGAAGAACGCGCCGAGATCTACGTCGGTCAGGGCTACGGCCTGTCGGAGACCTGCGCGCAGGTCGCCACCGTGCCGCACGGTTTCCAGGCCCCGGTCGACCCGGACAGCGGAAACCTCGCCTGCGGTCTGCCGCAGGCGGACGTGATGATCCGCATCCTCGATGACGACGGTCAGCCAGTGGGTCCCGGGGAGGTCGGCGAAGTCGCGATCTCCGGACCTCAGGTGGTCTCCAGCTACCTCAACAATCCTCAGGCCACGGCCGAGCAGATCCCGAACGGCGAGCTGCACACCGGCGATGTCGGATTCATGAATGAGGACGGATGGCTGTTCATCGTCGACCGGAAGAAGGACATGATCAATGCGTCCGGCTTCAAGGTCTGGCCACGAGAGGTCGAGGACGTGCTCTACATGCATCCCGCCGTGCAGGAGGCAGCAGTCGTGGGCATCCCCGATGACTACCGCGGAGAGGACGTGGCGGCCTTCGTCACGCTGCAGCCCGGCGCCGAGGCGACCGCAGAGGAGATCGTCTCCTTCTGCCGGGAGCGTCTCGCCTCCTATAAGGCACCGCACCAGGTGACGTTCATCGATCAGCTGCCGAAGACGAGTTCCGGCAAGATCCTGCGGAGGACCATCCGCGCCGATGCCGTCGAAGCCGCTCAAGCGGCTAAGCAGGCGGCCGCTCCCGCCGACTGAAGGCAGCCGCCTCGAGTTGCGGACGATTCGTGCCGGATTTTCAGCAGAATTCGACACGGATCGTCCGCAACTCGATCATTCGGGTCGCGTCGGTGTCGTTCAGGGAACGCGGGATGCGGGAAATCTGTCTGCTTCGCTGACGATTTCCGGAGTCTGCTCGTCTTCCTCGACTATGCCTGCTAGCTCCCATCGGCCATGGACCGGACAGCGCTGGAAGCGGTAGGCACCGAAGCGGATCGATTTGAATGAGACCAGCGGAATCCAGCGCGTGCGGTAGTACCCGCCACCGGAGCAGCGGACGATGACTTCATCGGCATAAGTCTTCTCGCTCATCACCTCAGGCTACTGCGTGGTGCCTCAACGACGCCGAGGCTGGACGCTGAGGTTCAGCTCAGGCTGACGGTTTCGGCGCCGCCGATGGACGCGAACCGGTCGGGCTGACAGGTGAGCAGAATGACCTGAGCCGTGCGGCCGACATTGCCGAGAATGACGTTGAGGGCGGCCAGACGCTGCTCATCGGAGAAGCCGAAGGCATCGTCGAGGATGACCGGGGCCCCGGCTTCCCCATCGACGAGGGTGGCGACGGCGAGTCGGCCGATGAGCGCCAGCTGTTCCTTCGTCCCACCCGAGAGCGCGTCGAAGGCGACCGTGCGCCCGTCGAGCGTGCGGGAGACGATTTCGAGATTCTCGGAGATCTCCACCGACAGTCCCTGACCGAAGATCACTCGCCCAAGCTTCTCGATCGCTTCCTTGAACGGGGCGACGTACCTCCGCTGAGCCTCTTCCTTGTGCGCGAGCACGGTATCGCGCAGCAGACGGATCGCATTCGCCTGACGCTGCATGCGAGCCAGCCTCGATCGAATGGACTCCAGGTTCTGCTCTGCGACTTTGAGCTTGTCGTAGATGCCTTCGGCCGCGCGATCCTCGATGAGGGCCGAGAGCTGATCGACTTCCTGTCGGTCCTTCTCCTGCTGCTTCTGCTTGCTCTCGAAGAGCTGGAGAGCATTCTGCCGACGCATCTCCAGGGTCTCCGGGTCGGCGGCGTCGTATTCGGAGCGTGCGGCAGCGGCCTCGTCCTCCAACCGCGTCAATGTTGCCGCGGCGGCCGTCAGTGCTTCGTCGAGCGACTCATCGGAGTTCGATTCCCTGTCCGTGCTCAGGCGGGTACTGAGGTTCTGCAGCGTCGTCGCCGCCTGCTCGTGCGTCGACTGTGCACGCACCGCAGCCACACGTGCCTCATCTCGGTCGGCGCGGATACGGTCGAGCGCGGTCCTGGCCGTATCGACCTGTGCACTCGCATCGTCGACGGCTGCCGTCGTCGCTTCGACTCTGGCTTGGAGATCGTCGATCGACGTGGCGGAATCGTTCGTGTCTGATTCGTCTCCCGCCACATGTTCGGCTCGGGTGAGGGCGGCATTGAGCTCATCGCGGTCGTCGTCCCCGATGAGCACACGCAGAGTCGATGTGGCTTCTGCCAGCACTGCCTCGGCATCGGTGCGCACCTCGCTGCGTTCTCGTGCCTCCTCAAGGGTGGCCCCTCCGAGGCGGTCGAGCTCCGCGTCGAGATGTGCCTGAGCGGATTCGAGATGCCGGTCGAGCTCGGCCGGCGACTGCCCCGGTCGCACGGTGATGTCGACGACGGAGTCGATGAGGATCTGCAGGTCCGAGGTGACGGCGAATTCCTCGGCAGAATCCTTCGGCACATCGGTTCCGTCGATGCTCACTGCGGTGTCGCCGAGGCGGCGGGCGACGATCTGTGCCGCAGCCGCCGTCTTCGCGTTCTGCGCAATGCGCAGCTCGGTGAACAGTCCCCCGAGTTTCTCGACGTCCTTCGCGGTCACAGTGATCGACCCGATCGTCGCTTTCGCTTCGGCGACACGATGTTCCTGCTGACGGATATCGGTCAGTCTCTTCCGCAGAGTGTCGACCTCTCTGCGTGCGCGGACACGAGCGAGTTCGGCAGATGCGCTCTTCGCCTGGTCCTGCGCGCTGACGAGTTCGGCCTGTCTGGCCTCGAGGCTCTTCTGCGCTTCGGCGAGAGTCGAGTCCTCTTCCTGCTGTGCGGCCGTGACCTTCTCGAGTGCGGCGTCGGCAGTCTTCACTGCCTTTTCAGCCGAGGCGACCTCAGTGATGAGTGCCTGGCGACGGTCACGTGCCTCCTCGGCACGCTGTCGTTCTCTCTGCGCGGCGCTTGCGCGTTCGAGCGCACGGTCGAGTTCAGCCTTGAGCCCGGACACAGCCTGCACGGCTGCCTCAGCGTCTTTGCGTTCGGTCACGGCCGACTCCAGTTGGGCACGCACACCCTTCAGCCGCTCAGTTGCTCGAGCATGTCGGTCGACGAGCGCGTCCATGTCGGCGCTGCGAGCCACCAAATCACGATACTGTTCTTCGGCGGCGGGAAGCTGCTCGGTGAGTCTGCGCAGTTCACCGGTCTCTTTGCCTTTGGCCGTGAAGAACCTCAGGTATTCGGATTCGACTCGGTCGAGGAAGGCATCGTGGTCGGCCGGCTCCTCCCCGGCATCGCCCAGAGCCCCGTGCAGGGCCTTGATCTCGGCCAAAGACGCCTGATCGAGGCTGCGTCCCTGAGCGACGTCGAGGGCATCGAGCAGGTCGACGTCGACGGTTTCGTCGAGGATCGCCAAGAATCTTTCGTGTGCCTCGTTGCCGCTGAGCTGTTCGGAGACAGGCTTGAGAATGCTCAGTTCGGTGAAGGGCTGTTTGATCCAGCGTTTGCTGTACCGGAGCTCGTAGTCCCCGGTGCTCAGGTGCAGGTTGACCCGTGGGCCGACGTCGGAGCCGACCGGCTGGGTGTCTTTGACGCTGGCCTTGCGCGAACTGTCCTTGTCCTCACGCAGCTGTGTGATGGCTTGGTGGATCGAGGACTTCCCGACCTCGTTCGGACCTTCGACGATCGTCACTCCGGAGCTGAAGTCGACAGTGGCGTCGCTGATTGCTCGGTAGTCGATGAGGCGAATGGAATGAAGTCTCATGAACCGCTCCTGGCGAATCGAAAGAGCA
The DNA here is from genome assembly GCF_000583215.1 of Brevibacterium sp. VCM10. Classification (NCBI taxonomy): domain Bacteria; kingdom Bacillati; phylum Actinomycetota; class Actinomycetes; order Micrococcales; family Brevibacteriaceae; genus Brevibacterium; species Brevibacterium sp. VCM10. The sequence continues at coordinate 65,738 of NZ_JAJB01000021.1, read as the reverse complement.
GGCCGAGTGCGTCTTGGGCCGTGACTGCTGAGTCGTCGTCTGCTGTGGCTCGTGCGGAGAGCTCGTCAAGAGTCTCCTGCAGATACCCGCTCAGTCCGAGATCGGCGAAGTCTTCGTCGGCGGCGACGACCGCCAAGTCCATGTGCCGCTCCCAGAGTGAGACGAGGGCGAACAGATCGGAGAAGTGATCGAGCTGTTCATCGAGGCGGGCTTTCGCCGCCGTCGGCAGAGTGCCGCGCAGGATCAGCCACACCGCCGTGCGGTCCTTGTCGGGGACGGCGTTCATCCGCTCTTCGAACTCGGTGACATCCTCGGTGGAGTTGAGGTCGGCTTCGATGACGGTGAAGGCCCAGGTGCCGACGTGGACCTTGTCGACCTCGGCCCGATGGGTGTCGGGATCGATGTCGACGACGAGGACGTTGCCCGGATCGGTCTCACGTCGAGAGGTCACCTCCGGTGCCCCCGGGTACCAGATGCGGTCGGCGACTTCGAAGGTCGCGTGCCGGTCACCGAGCGCGACGAACTGGGCGCGATCCTCACGCAGCAGAGCCTGCAGATGGTCGGTGTCGATCGTCGCCAGCGATTCCCGGTCAGGGTCAAGGACGCTGACGGCTCCGTGTCCGGCGATGATGCGGATATCACCGGCAGCCACCTCGGCGAGGTCATTCGTCGCCGCGGCGACGAGATCCCCTTGGGGACGTTTGGAGAACCAGGGGGCTCCGATGATCTCGACCCCGGGACCGACGGTGAAGGGACCACTGTCGCGCAGGACGTGCACATGGGAGGGCACTCGCGAGGAGAATGCTGCGGAGTCGTAGATCGAGGCGGCGTCCAAGGGGTCGTGGTTGCCGGGAAGCAGGACGACCGGGACGGTGAACGCGTTGAGGACTTCGAAGGTGCGGGCGATGATCGCTCGGTCGAGCTGGTTGGTTTCGAAGACGTCTCCGCAGACGAGGACGAACTCCGCGTCCGTCTCGGCGGCGAGCGCACCGATGCGAGCCACGGCATCGAGGCGTGCGCGGTGGAACCTCGGGCGCGCCTCGTCGCTGAGGTAGTGCGCGGTCATGCCCAGCTGCCAGTCCCCCGTGGCGATGAATCTCATCTGCTCCTCCTCGATCGGTCCCATCTTACGGTCGCGGGCTCACCATATCGGCCGCCACTGACATAAGTGATGCACAGCACACTTTGCATCGCCGCCAGAGGTCCCACCTGGGCGGATGCCAACGACGCACCGCTCAGACCTCGCTCGACCAACGAGTTCCGCCCCTCAGCCATACCACCACTCGTCGACTTAGGTTAGGCTAATCATTTGTGAACGCGATTGCACTGACTGCCACCGGCCTCAACCTGGGCTACGACCGCACCGAGGTCGTCCATGACGTGAGCCTGACGATCCTCCCGGGACGGGTGACCGCCCTGCTCGGCCCCAACGGATCGGGCAAGTCGACCGTCCTGCGATCACTGGCCCGACTCCACCCGATCGCCTCGGGCGATGTCGTCATCAGCGAGGCAGATGCGGACACTCCGTCGAGCACTCTGACAGCCAGAGAATTCGCCCGGTTCGTCACCCTGCTGTCCCAGTCTCGCCCGCACCCGTCGGGCTTGAGCGTCCGTGAGATCGTCACCTTCGGCCGTCACCCCCACCGCAAGCGCTTCGCCGGTCTCACCGAGGCCGATCGCAGCGCGGTCGATCGTGCACTGACTCTCACCGGCACCATGGCGATGGCCGATCGTCCGGTCGACCAGCTCTCCGGCGGTGAGCTCCAACGCGTGTGGCTGGCGACCTGCCTGGCGCAGGACACCGGTGTGCTCCTGCTCGACGAACCGACGAACCATCTGGACCTGCGCTACCAGGCGGAGATCCTCGACCTCATGCGCGAACTCGCCGATGACCACGCCATCGCCGTGGGCGTCGTCCTCCATGATCTCGAGCATGCGGCCACCGTTGCCGACCACGTGGTCCTGCTCGAACAGGGCCGCATCCGTTCGGTCGGCACCTGCGAGGATGTCTTCACCGCCGAGACGCTCAGCGAAGTCTACGGGCTGCCCATCGCGACTCGCATCGATGCCGACACCGGATTGGTCCGGGTCGAGGCTCTCCACCGACGGACCCGCCGCCCGGCCGCAGCCCTCTGAGCGCCCATCACCCTCGCCGCTGTTCACACCCCGTCCTCTGACGTTCACACTCCGATATCGCACCACCCCAGACCCGATCGCTGATCGGCCCACAGAAAGAAGACCATGACCACAACTCCTCTGTCGCGCACCTCGTTCGCCGCCTTCGCATCGGCGACGGCGGTCTGCGCACTCGTCCTGACCGGGTGCGGGACGACCGACACCGATGCTCCCGCCGATGCGACGTCACAGACCTCGGCCTCATGCGCGGACGACTCGAGGACCACCTCGGCGGATCCGGTCACAATCACCGACGACACCGGTCACGAGATCACACTGGACAAGCCCGCGGCAAAGGTCGTCTCGCTCGAATGGCAGTACACCGAGGATCTCCTCTCCCTCTGCGTCGACCCCGCCGCTGTCGCCGATGCGAAGGGCTTCACCACTTGGGACACTGCGGAGAATCTTCCCGAGTCGACCACCGACGTCGGCACCCGCCAGGAACCCAATGTCGAGTCGATCCTGTCGGCCGACCCGGATCTCGTCATCATCGAAACGACGAACCGCAAGGACAAGATCGTCGGTCAGCTCGAGGACCAGGGAATCCCCGTGATGGCGATGGCCGGCGCCGACGGGAAGGATCCCGTCAAGTACATGAAGGACACATTCACCACCGTCGCCGAGGCCACCGGTCGCACCGAGCGCGCAGAAGCCGTCCTGACCGACTTCGATAAGAAGCTCGAAGAATCCAAGAAGGCCATCGCCGAGGCGGACCCGGAGACCACCGAATTCGTCTACTTCGACGGCTGGGTGAATGGTTCGAATGTGGCGCTGCGCCCCTTCGGCCAGGGTTCGCTCATCGGCGAACTCGGTGAGGAGCTGGGTCTGAAGAACGCGTGGACCGGTGAGGTCGACCCCGCGTATGGATTGGGACAGACCGATATCGAAGGCATCTCGAAGGTCGGTGACGCGAACTTCTTCTACACCGGAACCGAGGACCCCGAGTCCGAGGACTATGTGGAGCTGCTGAAGAAGAACGACATCTGGGCGAACATTCCCGCCGTGAAGGACGACCGCACCACGGCCTTCCCCGCAGGGATCTGGACCTTCGGCGGACCCAAGTCCTCCGAGAAAGCCCTCGACGCCTACGTCGACGCTCTGACGAAGTAATCCGTGGCCTCTCCCCTGACCCGCCAGATGACGCCCAGCCCGACGACAGCGACACCGGAACCGACCGTGGTTCCGGTGCGCGGTCGCGGTGTCGTCGGTGCTCTCTCGACCGCCGCCGCCCTGCTCGGGCTCGTCGCCATCCTCGTCATCGCCTCCGCATGGCATATCACGCAGGGGACCTCGGGGGTCGGTGTCCGAGAGCTGTTCACGGCCATGACCGGTACGCTCTCCCCCGCCGAGGATGGTCCCAGTGCCCGTGACATCCTGCTGGGGTCCCGGCTGCCGCGCGTGGGGGCAGGGATCCTCGTCGGCATCGCCTTGGGCGTTGCCGGTGCCCTGTTCCAGTCGCTCGCGCGTAACCCCTTGGCGTCGCCGGACACGCTGGCGGTCACCGGCGGTGCATACTTCGCCGTCACCGTGGTCACCGCCTTCGGCATTGCGATTCCGCTCTGGGCCTCGGGCGGGGTCGCCTTCTTCGGCGGTCTGCTCGCCGCAGCCCTCGTCCTCGGCCTGGCTGGAGGCGCAGGTGCCTCGACGACTCGGCTCGTGCTGGCGGGCACGGCCACGGCGATGGCGCTGCAGGCAGGGACGTCGACTCTGCTCATCCTCTTCGCCGAAGAGACGACGAGTCTCTTCTCCTGGGGCTCGGGCACTCTCAATCAGCTCGACGGCTCCGCGGCTCTGCGCAGCATTCCGGTCATCGCCGTCATCGCCGGCGCTGCGATTCTGCTGTCGAGGCGGCTGGATCTGCTCGGTCTCGGTGATGATGCCGCCTCGGTGCTCGGAGTTCCGGTCAGGTCGACCAGGGCCATCGGGATCCTGCTGGCCGTCATGCTCACCGCCACTGCGGTGACCCTGGCCGGGCCGATCGGCTTCGTCGGTCTCTGCGCTCCGGTCATCGCCAGGCTGTTGGCCCGCGTGGTACCGGGCCTCGGCCGTCATGCCGTGCTCTTTCCGGCAGCCGGTCTCATCGGCGCGATCATCGTCATCGTCGCCGACGCCCTGCTGCGCGCCATCGTCGGCGCCACCGAGGCGATCACCCTGCCGTCAGGTGTGACGACAACCGTGCTCGGGGCGCTCGTCCTCGTCCTGCTGGCGCGGTCGATGCGCACGGCATCAAAGGCGGCGACCACCTCGGCAGCGAATTCGACGGTGGTCGGTCCTCGACGGGCCGGCCTCGTCATCGTCACCGGCACCGTCGTTCTCGTCGCCGTCGCCGTGATCGGTCTGCTCACCGGGGAACGGTTCTACCTCCTCGGCGATATGCTGCTGTGGTTCCAGGACCGGGCGGCACCCGTCATCGACTTCGCCTTCGATTCCCGGGCGCCACGGGTCGCGGCTGCCCTGGCGGCCGGTGCTGCGCTCGGACTCTCCGGCACCCTCGTCCAAGCCAGTGCACGCAATCCTCTGGCCGAGCCCGGCCTGCTCGGCATCACCGGTGGAGCCGGACTGGGAGCCGTCATCGTCGTCACCCTCATCCCCGGCGCCGGGGTCGGTCTCGTCTCCGGGGTCGGTATCGTCGGGGCCCTGGTCGCCTTCGCCGTCGTCTACGGGCTGTCGTGGCGGGGCGGAATGAATACTGATCGTCTCGTCCTCATCGGCATCGGGCTGTGGTTCGGTTTCACCGCGCTGACCACACTGTTCCTCGTCCGAGCGAATCCCTGGGACACTCCGGCGCTGTTCACCTGGCTGTCCGGATCGACGTACGGACGGACGTGGGCCGATATCGCACCGGTCGCCCTCGCTCTGCTCGTCGCCGTACCACTGGCGGTCGTCTGGACGCGCGAACTCGACCTGCTCGCCCTCGATGATGACACCCCACGGCTGGTCGGAGTTCCGCGTGAACCGGTGCGCCTGGCCGTACTCATCACCGCTGCCGTGCTCGCGGCGGTGAGCGTATCGGCCGTCGGTGTGGTCGGTTTCATCGGTCTCGTCGCCCCGCATGCCGCACGAGCTCTGGTCGGGGCCCGACATATCCGGGTCGTGCCCACGGCGATGCTGCTCGGGGCCGTGGGCCTCGGCGTCGCCGACGCCGTGGGACGTACGGTCATCGCTCCGGCGCAGATACCGGCCGGGCTCATCGTCGCCCTCATCGGTGCTCCGTACTTCGTCTACCTGCTGGCACGTTCGCGGGCGTGAGCGCGGTGTAGAATCGTCCCTACTCTTATCCATCTCCGACAGGGGCGTCCGGTGGAGTTCGTCAAGTTCGACGGCATCGAATTGGCCGTGGACCGCTTCGGGTCGCCCCAGGGTGAAGCGGTGCTGCTCATCGCCGGGGGTGCGCAGTCGATGGATTGGTGGACACCCGATTTCTGCCGAATGCTCAGTGGGCAGGGCTTCCAAGTCATCCGCTACGATCACCGAGATACCGGTCGGTCGACCTCGAGTCCGCCCGGCCACCCGCGGTATACCGGAGAGGAACTCGTCACCGACCCCGTTCGCATTCTGGACGAGTTCGGAATCGCGTCCGCTCATCTTATAGGGCTGTCCATGGGTGGTGGCATAGCGCAGGTCATCGCGGTCAGATTCCCCGAACGGGTGCGGACCCTGACGCTCGTGGAGTCCTCACCCGCCGGAGGAGACCCAGGGCACCTGCCGCCGCCGACTGCGGAACTCCAATCGACCTTCGCCGCAGATCCGCCGAACGTCGACTGGTCCGACCGAGCTGCCGTCATCGAACATCGCATCGACGTCGAACGCCCGTACGCGGGGTCGTCGGGTTTCGACGTCCGCCGGGCTCGGGAGATCGCCACAGCTGAGGTCGAGCGAACCGTGGACATGGAATCGTCGATGACCAATCACTTTCTCATCGCCACGAGTCCCGAGTGCGATCCGGCGGCCATCGACGCGCCAACTCTGATCATCCACAGCACCGACGACCCGCTGTTTCCCGCAGCACATGGTCAGGCGCTGGCCCAGATGATCCCCCATAGCGACATTCTCATGCTCGAAGGAACGGGCCACGAAGCTCCTCCTCCCAGCGAATGGCACACTGTGGTTCCTCGACTTCTCGCACATATGCGGCAATCGATCGGCCCGGCCGGCGGGCTCGGCGGCGCCCCATTGCTGTCCGACTTCGGCTGGTTGGACGACATTCGCAGGAGCTACGACATCGATGCCGAAGGCTACGCCCGCGAAGTGGACGGACTGCTCGAGTCCAGCCCCCACCTACGGGCAGGTCTTCGCCTCTTTGCGGAGCTGATCGGCGAAGACTCGGAAGATCGCGTCGCCGACGTCGGCTGCGGCACAGGCTACGTGACCGGCTATCTCAATGGCTTGGGATTGAACGCTTTCGGCATCGACGTCTCTCCTGAGATGCTGAAGATCGCTCGCCGTGACCACCCCTCATGCCATTTCGAATGCGGCACGATGACGCAGCTGAGTACAGAAGATGGAGAGTTGGCGGGCATTGTCGCCTTCTGGTCGATTGTGCACGTTCCCGACAGTGCCATGCCCGGCGTGATGGACGAGTTCAGACGGGTTCTGCGGCCCGGAGGCCTGCTGCTCGTGGGGTTCCACGTCGGAGACGGTGCGAAACACACCTCACGGGGGTATTCCGGTCAGGGCGTCGACATCGACAGTTTTCTGAGACAGCCGAACACCGTCGCGCAGTGGATGCGCGACGCCGGTTTCACTGTGCTTTCCGAGTTGGTGCTCAGGCCCGCCGATCCTTCCCCGGGTGCACTCCTGCTCGCCCGTGCCGATTCTCAGCCGACTGCTGACCTGCCGGATTGAGGTGCGTGATGGCGACGAAAGGTCGCCGCCGAATCGCGAATCTATTCGGCGGCGACCTTTGTACAGTTCGGTTCTCAGATGATTCCTGTCGGCACAAGCAGAGCCCACGCAAGAAGCGGAGCGATGAGCACGACGAACGCAGCGTAGATCATGAGGTCGCGCCAGATCGTCTTCGCCTCGCTGCCCCGAGTGTTGGCGATGATGAGCGCACCGTCTGTCGAGAAAGGAGAGACATCCACGATCGTCGCCGATACGGCGAGCGCCGACATGACGGCAGTCGCGCTGAGGGTACTCTGCTCGAGCAGAGGTATGGACATCGGAATCAGGGCCGTGAGCAGCGCGGTGGACGACGCGAAGGCCGAACTCACGCCGATGACATAGCAGAGGACGATCGCGACGATGAGCGGCGCACCAATCGCCACGGCCATCTTCGAGAGCGAATCGATGACACCGGCATGGGTGAGCAGGCTGACATAGACGATCATGCCCGACACCAGGAGGACGGTCGACCACGAGATTCCAGAGACGAGGTTCTCGGAGTTCTTCAATGAGGTGAAGGCCAACACGAGCCCACACGCCAGTCCGAGGAAGCCGATCGGCAGGTCGAAGCCTACCGCGCCGATGACCATGGCGGCGATGAGACCGATCGTCAGCCACACCTGACGGGTCACCGTCGTTGTCGCCGTGCGCTCTTCGGTTTCAACGGCGACAGCCGTCCCTGAGCCGCCAGTCGGCCCAGTCGTCCCAATTTCGGAGTCGGAACCTTTCCTTCCGGAACTGGAAAATCCAGGAGCTCCCCAACCTTCAAGCGTTTCCGGGTCAGGCACTGTGCGCAGTCGCCCGAGAGCTTTCATCACGATGACGATGAGAATCGTGACCAGCAGGTTGACGACATAGGCTGCGAGGAAGAGAGCACCACCGTTGATCTCGAAACCATTGGCCTCGGCAATGTCACGAACAATGTTTCCGGACACGGAGATCGGTGAGAACCCACCTGCGTGTGCACCGTTGATGACCATCGCTCCCATGACCACTCCGCTGTAGCCGGTCGAGGCACAGAATCCCATGGCTGCCGGTGCCAGGAGCGCAACTGCGGCAGGCGAGAATGTGCCCATCGCAGTCAGCAGCGAGGAGACGACGAAGAAGATCCACGGCACGATATTGATACGACCCCGGACCGCGCGAATTGCCAGATCGACGAGGACCCTGATGGTCCCATTCCTCTGGGCGATGCTGAAGAAGAAGGTCACGCCTACGATCGTCAGCACAATGCTCGCGGGAAACTCCTCAAGGATCTCCTTGTCGTCCATGCCGAAGACGAAAGTGCCGAAGACGAAAGCCCCGACGAGACCCATGATTCCGATGTTGATGGGCCATTTGGTAGCGGCGATGAACATCACCACCAGAACCACGAGCATGAGTATCTGGACTAGGGACATGGGTGTTCCTCCAACTTCATTGTCAGTTGATCTTCCTTGAAAAGAATCAGGTATTCCTTGGGACGGTCGCTTATGAGACCAGGGGCAGATCGATGTCTGCGTGGGCAATCCGCCGCGCCACTCGTCTGACTCCGAGACGAGCAACTTGCCCCGACTCGGTGAGCTGCACTCGACAGACGATGACTCCGACGGGGGTGCCGATGCGGATAGCCACCTCGGTGTCGTCGGTGGTGTTCTGCAGAATCCGCTTGTCGATGGCGTCATTGACAAGACTTCCTTCGACGAAAGAAGCCCGTGCCAGGGCGATCGCCGAGGTGATTCCGATGGCGGGATGCAGATCGAACATCGATACCATCCGTACAGATATGTCGTAGTCTCCGGCGGAGATCCTCTCTCCGGAGATGCTTAAGTAGTCGGACGGCGGCGCGATCAGTCCTGCCTTGGGTACGGCAGGGCTCGGCTCTTCGCCTTCGGCGCTCAGTCCCATTGACCTCGAGGCGGCCGAGCGGATCTCGATGAGTTCCTTGAGTCTCAGACGAATCTCCGCGGTCGGCTCGGCCCCGGACAGTCCGAGGTCAGCGGCATTGACGAAGCAGGCTGGAGCACCGGCGTCGATGCAGCTAACGGTGATCGAAGCACCGTCGAGGCTCAACTCGGTGGCTGCCTCTCCAGCCGGCAGCAGTTCGCCGGTTGAAGCACCGTCGACGTTTTCGAAGAAGACGTTGACCGGAATGCCCGGCATCGAACTTCCCGGTATCGCTTCGGAGCCGTTCGATGGAATCCTCTTTCCGGGTGTCGCGACATGAGCGACCACGACGGAGCGAGTGTTCTCATTCACCATCCTCACCGGAGTGACTTCACCGTCAGGGCGGACCAGTCCGTTCTGGATGGCATAGAGCGCGACAGCCGAAGCACAATTGCCGCAGTTCGAGGTGAATTCGACCGCTGACTGACCGATTCCGACCTGTGCGAACAGGTAGCTGATGTCGATGTCGGGGATCGCCGACGGCGAAATGACAGCAGCTTTGGAGGTCGTCGAGGAAGCCCCGCCGACTCCGTTGAGCTGGCGGTCGTCTCCCGACCCAAAGGCCGCAGATAAGGCTTGCGCGATCCCGGCTCTGTCTGCAGGCATCTCGTCATTGGCGAACAACCAGCACTTGGATGTTCCGCCTCTGTACCACTGTCCGTGGAGCTGACTTTCCACTCGCTTCTCCTTGGTCCATCGCCGCTGCCTGCGACGACGAACATCAAGTTTTCACATCGGCAAGTTAAGTTCAATCAACACCTATTAACCTCGCTATAAGCTACGCTTAAATCATGAGCTCAGCGCCCTATAACGTCGATCGCCTGCTCCTGCTGCTTCTCGTCTTTCGGACAGGCAGCCTCTCTGCCGCCGCCGACGAACTCGCGTTATCGACCTCGGCAGTGTCACAGCAGATCAGCAAACTGGAACGCGAAGTCGGCCTTCCGCTGGTCGTCCGCCACCCGAAGGGCATGCGCCTGACAGATGCCGGAGTCAAGCTTTCGTCTTATGCGGCGACCATCGACAATGCGCTCACTGCGGCACGGAACGACATGTCCGCGTTTGCTCAGCTCGACCGAGGTGAAGTGCGGATTGCCACTTTTCCGACCTTCGCCGCGTCGGTGATGCCGAAGATCCTTCAGCATTTCCATCAACTGCACCCGGACCTTGATGTGACGGTCAAGAGCTACCGTCTCGACCGCATCCAAGAGGCGCTCGAACGACGCGAAGTCGATCTCGCGACACTGTGGGACTACCCCTGGGCACCGATCGACGACCAGATCCCCGTGACGACGCTGCTCGAAGAACCCACCATGCTGCTCCTTCCATCAACTCACGCGCTGGCACGGCGCCGAGTCGTGGAGCTCCAAGAAGTGGCGGACAATCCATGGATCACTCGCTCTTCGCACCCCGTGGCCTCGGTGCTCGGGCGGATCTGCAGTGATGCAGGATTTGCACCACGCATCGTCTTCGAGGCCAATGACTACCAGGAGCTCCTGGGTATGGTGGCCGCTGGACTAGGGGTGGCAATCGCTCCCCGCCTTGCGGTCCAATCCCATGGCCCCGATGTCAAAGTCGTCTCCATCAGAGGAAATTCTGCACCGAGACGCATCGTTCTTACTCAACTGCCCGAACGAGTCCCATCACCGGCAGTGCTGTCGCTGGTTCGCGCCTTCCGCAAGATCGCCAGCGCGAAGGAATGGCGAAATTGACTGGCCCCTCCGGCTTCAGGACCGGGCACCTTCCACCAACGGCGCCCTCATCGGCACCCACGCTCGGGCGTCAGCCCTCTCGCGCCCACTCGGCCGCGTGCTCGCGGATGAAGTCGCGCAGGCGTTCGACGACTCGGCCGGGCCGGCGCACGGCCGAACACAGGGCGATCTCACGGACATGATCGGGCCCGTCCAGGGCCACCTCGGTGATCCCGTCGACCGGACGCACCGCGGGCGGGATCAATGCCACGCCCATTCCGCGGCCGACGAATTCGCGGATCGTCGAGAATTCGGTGACCTCGATCTTCACTTCCGGATCGAATCCGCTCGCCCGACACCACCGGTCGGTCAGCACCCGCAGGTTGTAGCTCGCAGGGGTGGCAATGAATTCCTCGTCGGCCAGCCGATCCAGGGTGATGCTGCGAACGCCTGCCAACGGGTGCGCATCGGGCAGGGCTGCGATGATCGTCTGCCGAGCGAGCACCTCGTGGTTGACCTCGGCCGGAGGCGGAATGATGATCGCCAGATCAAGGGTTCCCGTCTGCAGATCAGCGACGAGCTCGGCACCGTGGGCCTGCTTGAGATCGAGTCGGATGCCGGGATGAGCCCGATTGAATGCCGCGAGCAGATCGGGCACCTCACCGGCGCCCATCGTCAGCGGAAATCCGAACCGGATCGTGCCGTGTTCGGGGTCGGTCGCCTCGGCGAGATCGGCCAGCGCCGCATCGATCTCCGTCAGCGGGGCACGCACCGCGGCCACGAGATCCAGTGCCGCCGTCGTCAGACCGATGGCGCGTCCGCGCGGGACGGTCAACGGCACGCCGAGGTGGCTCTCGAGGGCATGGATGCGTCGGCTCATCGTGGACTGGGGTATGCCGAGGGCGGCGGCGGCCTCGGTCAGATGCCCGTCCTGATCAGCAAGTTCGACAAGTTCCCGAAGTGCCGTCAGCAGAGCCGTGCGGGAATCCGATGATCGTTCCATATTCGGATCATACAGTTCCGAACGCTCATTGGACGGATGATTCCTGTGGGCGCATGGTGAGAGCATGACTGCGAACCCCCAGCACACCAACCAGCTGCCGGATGCCGATATCGTCCTCATCGGTGCGGGCATCATGTCAGCGACTCTGAGCTCAATGCTGACCTTGCTCGATCCTGATCTGCGGATCCTCGTCCTGGAGAAAGCCGAGGACATCGCCGATGAGAGCAGCGACCCGTGGAACAATGCCGGCACCGGTCATTCGGGGTACTGCGAGCTCAACTACATGCCCGATCCGGCTGACGCAGCGAAGCCTGCCGAGATCGCCGGGCAGTTCCACCTCACCCGGCAGTGGTGGACCCATCTCGTCCGACTCGGGCTCCTCGACCCGGCGGACTTCGTCCATTCGGCCCCACACATGAACCTCGTCTTCGGCGACACAGACGTCGCCTACCTGCGCCACCGAGTCGACACCCTCAAAGCCGATCCGCTGTTCTCAGAGATGGAATACACGGAGGATCCGGACACCATCGCCCAGTGGGCTCCGCTGACGATGGAGGGACGGGTCGACAGCGACGAACCCATGGCGGCGGCACGGCATCCGCGCGGCACCGACGTCGATTTCGGCGCGCTGACCTCTCAGCTGCTGAGGATCGGGTCCACCGAGGTGCGCACGAGTCACGCGGTGACCGGGCTCGAATCACGCGCTTCGGGCTGGATGGTCAGCGGTTCGACGCCGACGGGACCATTTGCCGTGCACGCGAAGACCGTGTTCGTCGGTGCGGGCGGCTTCGCGCTGCGGCTCCTGCAGAAGGCGAAGATCCCCGAAGTCCGCGGCTATGCGGTTCTGCCGGTCGGTGCCGCCTTCTACCGGTGCTCGACGCCGTCGGTCGTCGCCCGGCATGATGCGAAAGTCTACGGTCAGGCCGACGTGGGAGCCCCGCCGATGTCGGTGCCGCATCTGGATCGGAGAGTCGTCGACGGCAGGGAGCATCTGCTGTTCGGCCCGTATGCGACCTTCAGCACGAAACTGCTCAAGCACGGTCGCCTCTCGGATTTCTTCACGACCGTCCGGCCGGGCAACCTGCACGTCATTGCGGCAGCCGGTCTGCAGAACCTCAGCCTCGTGTCGTTCCTCGTCAAAGAGCTGGCGGCCAGCCCGTCGGGGAAGTTCGCGCAGCTGCGTCGCTATGTCCCGTCGGCCCGACGCAACGAGTGGACCCTGCTGCCAGCCGGGCAGAGAGCGCAGCTGGTCAAACCGAATCCGAAGAGGATCGGCGTTCTGCAGCAGGGCACCGAACTCGTCGTGTCCGCCGACGGTTCGATCGCAGGCCTCCTCGGGGCCTCCCCCGGAGCATCCACGGCGGTGCCGATCATGGTCGACCTGCTCGCGCGAGCCTTCCCCGCCCAGTGGCACGGCGGCTGGAAGTCACAGATCGCCGAGGCGGTCCCCGACCTCGACCGCACCGACTGGACCGCCGAGGCGGTCGCCCGCTCCCACAGCGACACCGACGAGGCGCTCGGGCTGACCGCGCTCAGCCGCGGGTGACCCGCGCGGACTTCCGCTGCGCGTACTCGGCGGGGCTGAAGCCGGTGACGCGAACGAAATCCGTGCTGAAGTGCGATTGGTCGAACCAGCCGAAGTGTGCGCCGAGGTCGGCCAGAGTTCCGTCCCAGCCACGGTCGATCGCACCGACGGCGTCGATGACACGCGCCCGGGCCAGGACCTTCTTCACGCCGACCCCGCAGAAGCTGCTGAACATCCGCTGCAGGGTACGTTCACCGATATCGGTTCTCTCCGCCAGGATCTTCAGGCTCACGACGTCGGGGTCGGAAAGTATGTCAAGCACCCGTTTCAGCCGTTCGAACGACGGGGTCATCTGCGGTCTCCACGACAGCAGCCAGCTCTCCACCGACGCGGCCAGATCACCGAACTCCGGTGCCCCAGCCGTCTGCGACTGCGCAAACATCTCTGCCAGTCCGAGGTCGGTCTCCAACCGCGGAAACCACTGCTCGGCCGGGATCGTCGAATCACGGATGCTCGCCGGCTTCCCGTCGGAGAAGGCCAGAGTCGCGCCCGGCTGAAAGTTCACGCCGAAGACTCCGCCACGGCCGAAGATTCCCACATCGAAGCGCCGCTTCGTGACCGGACCGGTCACCCACGCACCCGGCCCGTCGACGTGGGCCCGACGGCTGTTGCCGAACTCGAAGGTCAGATGGATGGTCGGTTCGGACAGAGTAGCCGTCTGGTAGCTCTCGCCCTCCGGCAGGTCCCATTCGACAGCCCAATAGCGTTTGACGAACGGACGCAGACGCTCGGAGACAACGCGCACCGACGAATAGCGCGCGTGCTCGAGCATCTCCCCCGGCTTGAGCACACGGCCGAGGAAATGCTGCGGCATGTCTTTGCCCGGTGACGCATTTTTCCTAGTGACCTCATCGTCCATGGCACAAGAATGTCAGACATGACTGACACACAGAAGACCGACACCGCCGCGACCACCGCCGACGACACCACCGCTGCCCCCATCGCCACCTTGGCGATGGTCACCCTCGACGCCCCGAACGCCGCAGTCCTCGGAGAGTTCTACTCCTCCGTCCTCGACTGGCCCATCGCCTACTCAGACGAGAACTATGCGATGCTCACCGGCCCGAGCCACGCTCTGGGCATCGGCACGATCCCGGACTATCAGCGACCGAGCTGGCCCGACGACGGACACAAGCAGTTCCACCTCGACCTCGCCGCCGACGACATCAAGGCGGCGGCCGATCGCTGCGTCGAACTCGGCGCCACCCGAGCCGAACCGCAGCCGGGCGAGACCTGGGTCGTTCTCCTCGATCCCGCCGGTCACCCGTTCTGCATCTCGGACGCGAAGAACTGGGGCTGAGCACCCCGGCACCCCACCACACCCGCACGACCTCAGCTGAGCCCTCAGCTCTGTCCGGCCTTGTCCACCCGCACGATGTAGTGAGACCCGTCGAGACCGTCGACGAGAATCGTCGCCGAATGCTTCGCGTTCCCACCGGTGACGATCCAGTTGGGTTTGAGCACTCCGCGCAGACCGCCCGCGGGAGTGACCTCGATGCCCATTCCGAGCTTGACCGTCTTGACGACCTTCGCACGCGCCAATGATCGCGCGGTTCGCTCCGCCTCTCTCCGAGCCGGCAGCGGTCCCGACTGCTCGCCGAACCGACTCAACCACTCCGATGATCCCGCAGTGGCGCCGCGAGGGGTGAAGTCGGCGATCATGCCCCGTCCGGACACAGCATTGACGAGCACATCCAGGAGCTGCCCCGGTCCGGACGCATCCCGGCGGAAGAGCCCGCGAATGCGCACATCGAGCGCGGCCCACCAGAAAGGATGATGCGTCTGCCTGACCTCGGCGAGCGCGCCCGGGAGCTTGCGCTGGAAGACGGCGAGCGCCTCGGCGGCGGTGACGAGCGGTTCCATCCGCATCGGGTCCTCGACCTGCAGGTCCGGGCGAAGCGAGTGCCCGGTTCCGATCTCGGCACTCATCTCAAGCGTCCTTCGGAACCTGACCGGCCAGGGAATCGTTCTGACCGGTGAGCATGTGGGCGGGAATCGCACCGATCTTGTCGGTCTCCTGCATCGCCTCGAGAACGTGGCCAGGCACCGGGTGCGACCGCTGGGTGGCCAGAGAGACGAGGATGAGAGCCAATGTCGAGCAGACGATGCCGATTCCCATCGGGTCGACTCCGGTGACGTCGACGAGTCCGGTCAGCTGCCATACGACCGACGACACGGTACCCAAGATCATCGAGGCGATCGCACCGGGCACGTTCGCCTTCTTCCACCAGGCGGCGGCGATGTAGACGGGAACGAACGCGGCACCGAGCACTGTGGTGGAGAAGATGACCACCTCGGCGACGGCAGGAGGATCGTTCACGGCGACGAGGTAGCCGATGACTGCGAGCACGAGGACGGTGAACCGCGACACCCACACGGACTGCTGGTCGGACATGTCCTTCTTGACGAAGCGTTGGAACAGATCCTGGCTGGCGATCGTGCCCGACTGCAGCAGCAGAGCATCGGCGGTGGACATGATCGCAGCCATGATTCCGGCCATGACGATGCCCACGGCGAAGTCCGGCAGCACTGTGTCGGCGACTGCGAAGACTGCGAGCTCCGGGTTGTCCAAGGTCGGCAGCAGGATGAGCGCCATGATGCCGACGATGTAGGGAGCAGGGATGAACAGCAGATTGAAGCCGGTGGCGTAGAGGCTGGCGCGCCTGGCCACCGACGGCCGCTTCATCGCCATATGGCTGACGTTGACGTGCGGCCAACCCATATAGCCGATGGAGAAGACGAGGACGGCACCGACGATGACTCCCCATTGGACGGATTCGATGCCGTCCGGGCCCCACATGGTCAGCAGGTTCGGGTTGATCTGCCCGACCGCCTCGTTGCCGGCCGTCCATCCGCCCACCGCCTGCAGGCAGGCGATGAGGATCCACACCATGCCGATGAGCATGATGATCGCCTGCACGAAGTCGGTGTAGGCCACGGCGAGGTAGCCGCCGAGGAAGGTGTAGAAGACGATGACGCCGACAGCGATGAGCAGCGCCCACGCGTACGGGATGCCGGTGACCATCTCGAGCCCGCGTCCGCCGGCGATGAACTGACTCATCACATAGAAGAAGATGCAGAACACGGCGACCGGTGCGGCGATCGCGCGGATCCACTTCGACGGATACCGATGTTCGAGGTATTCGATCGACGTCAGCGACCCGAGGATCTGAGAGAGCTTGCGCATCCGCCGGCCGAGGATCGAGAGATTGAGGACACCGCCGCCGATGTCGCCCATCGCGTACCAGAGTGAGAAGTAGCCCTTCGTATAGGCCAACGAACCCGCACCGAGGAACATGTACCCAGACATCGACGATGACTGCAGACGCAGAGCAGTGACCGCAGCGCCCAAGCTGCGTCCGCCGAGCAGATAACCCTCGCTGCCCTTCGACCCGACCTTGAGCGTCCACACACCGATCCCGGCCATGGCGGCGAAGTAGATGAGCAGGAACCAGGTTTCGATATTCATGCCGCTCCCCCGTTCCCCTTCGCCGAGGCGGCCCCGCCATCTCGTCCGCCCGCTCCGTTCGCGGTTGATGCCAGGGCCTGATCCTCGGCCACGTCCTCAGCCTTCCAGCCGCGGGAGAGGAAGACGAAGACGAGGGTGTAGATCACCCAGATCGCAGGAATGCCGGCAATGATGACGACTGTCGCCGTCGGGAGACCGAACACGTAGACCACCTCGTTGTGATGCGGGGATACTGATGCTGTGAGTGAGATTACAGCTTATCGCGAGAAGCCTGAGGCTGCCGCGCCGGGTTCGCATGGTGGGAACCCGCCCGAACTGCATGTCCGGGCTGTCGGTCCGTACTGCCTGTCCGTTCCGCAGTGCCGCCTCACTCGATGGTGAACTGGCGCTCGTGAAGCCCCGTCGCCGCACCCGGAATAGGCGGTCGGCGCTCCGAGGTCTGCACGTTGCCTGCCTGGTCGATCGCGCGCACGGCGACCGTGTGCGTGCCGGAGCTCAGTCCCGTGTGCTCGCATCGCCATTGTCGCCACGTATCTGTGGTGAGCTCCTCGCTGAGTTCCGCTTCCGCCCAGTCCCCGTTGTCGATGCGCACCTGCACCTTCGCGACGCCCGTGTGCTGCGCCCAGGCCATTCCTGCGGTGATGATCCGGTCGCCGCTCTTGGGTGCCACGGTGGCGCCGGGGCGAGGCACATCGATACGCGAGGCCACCAAGACGGGTCCGTGCGTGGACCATCCGCGAGTCGTCCAATACGCTTCCCTGTCCGCGAACCGGGTGACCTCGATGTCGGTCACCCATTTCGTGGCCGAGACGTACCCGTAGAGCCCCGGGACGACCAGCCGGGCCGGGTATCCGTGATCGCGGGGCAGGGCATGGCCGTTCATTGCCACGGCCAGCAGGGCCGCGCGATCGTCGGTGAGCACTTCGAGCGGGGTGGAGGCGGTGAATCCGTCATCGGAGCCTGAGAGCACCATGTCTGCGCCGGTGTGCGGTTTCGCCCGGGCCAGAAGGTCCCGGATCGGATAGCCCAGCCATTTCGAATTCCCCACCAGGTCGCCGCCGACTTCATTCGAGACGCAGGTCAGGGTCACATAGTGCTCCTGAAGAGGGAGGTCGAGGATTTCGACCATGGTGATCGTGAACTCGTTCTCGACCATGCCGTGGACGCGCAGCATCCACGTTCCCGCGTCGATCGCCGGCGGGAAGAGCGCTGTGTCGATGCGGTAGAAGTCCGAGGTCTCCGTGACCAGCGGAGTCAGTCCGGACACGTCGAGTTCCGCGCCCGCGGGGATCTCCGGCGCCGAGGTGGCCGGCCGTGGCAGGACGAGTTTCGTCACAGTGCCTGCCGCACTGCGTGCCAATGTGGCCGCGGACTGCCCGGCCGCGACGGCGGCGATGCCGACCGCGCTCAGTCCCGCCGCCAGCCCGAAGAACGCCCGCCGCCCGGGTCGGGCAGGAGATCGATTCTGCTGGTCGTCTCCCGCCGCAGTATCGGCCGAGGAGTGATCCGCCGTGCCCGCGAGGTGGAGAAGGACGAGGAAGGCTGCGGCCCCGGCGGCGGCTCCGCCGAGACTCGGGCCGGTGGCCGCAAGACCGGCACCGGAGCTGAAGCCGACGACGGCGGGCAGCAGTCCGAAGCCGATGAGCAGCACGAGCGCGAGACCTTGACGACGGGCACCGATCCACCCGATGAGCGCACCGCACCCGGCACCTCCTGCGACGATGGTGATGACGAGGGCGAGCTTGTCGTGAGTGCCGAAGACCGCGATCGCGGACTTGATGAGCACGGTGGGCATCAGCGGGATGAGAGCTTGGCCGATGAGCAGTGCCGGGGCTGACGCGACGTCCAGGCTGCGGGCGATGAGTTCGGCGGTGCCGAAGTAGATGAGGGTCGCGACGACCCCGGTGACCACGGACAGCCACGCGCGCCGAGTGCCCGCCATCATGCCTCCCCCGTCCGCATTCTCAGGCCAGGGCGCGACGCAGCCGCACGGCCGCCTCGGTGAGGGCGTCGATGCGGTTCTCACGGTCGGGTTCGGGCAGTGTCTGAGCCGAACACAGACCGTGTTCGAGGAGCACGACGACCTGGTCGGCGAGGTTATGATCGGCGAGCTCCGGGACCGGTCGGGCCTCGGAGCCGACCTGCGAGAATTCGGTCAGGGCCGCACGGATGGCGGCACGCCTGCTCGGTGCCGGCGGGGCCGCCTCGTCGAGTTGGGCAGTGGTCAGTGAGATGATCCGGATGCGCAGACGACGCACCTCCGTCTCGAGTTCCGCCGCTGCTGTGGTCATGGACTCATGATAGTGCTCATCGAGCGGTGCAGCGGCAGAACATCAGCCGATGCTCAGGTGTCTCCCACCCAGGCGATCATGGTCTCCCGATCGGGCTTCCGGGCCGTTGTCTCGGTCCCGGAATCCGGACTGTCGCGCGGCCATGCGCCGGGGAAGGGCCGCCTCGGCGCAGATGACGAAGGGCGGATCCCCACTCGGGGATCCGCCCTTCGTTCAGCGATCGACGGCAGCCGGCCTGGCAGCTGCGGTCAGTGCTGCGCTCAGTCTCTGAAGTAGGAGATGAGGCGCAGGATCTCGATGTAGAGCCACACGAGAGTGACCATGAGCGAGAAGGCGCACATCCAGGAGTACTTCTCCGGGATCTTGTGCTTGACGCCCTCTTCGATCATCTGGAAGTCCATGATCAGGGTCATCGCGGCGAGCACGGTGGCGACGATGCCGATGATGACACCGAGCGGGAACGTCATTCCCATGATGTTGACCTCGACGCTGCGGGCGCCGCCGGTGCCGGTGAACATGGCGATGCCGAAGTTGATGAGCGAGAAGATCGCGTAACCGCCGACAGCGATCATCATGAACTTCATCATCTTCGAGCCGTAGCGCACACCCTTGAACTTGAACAGGGCGAGCATGACGCCGAAGACGCAGAGCGTGGCGAGCACGGCCTGGACGACGATTCCGGGAAACGCCGCCTCGAACATGGACGAGATGCCGCCGAGGAAGACGCCTTCGAATGCGGCATAGCCGATGATGAGGGCCTTGCTCGGCTCCTTCTTGAAAGCGTTGACGAGGCCGAGCACGAGCGCGATGAGCATCGCCGGGAAGGCGAGCACCGGCACGAACCAGCCGACGGCGGCTCCGGCGAGGAGGATGGCGAAGAGCACTCCGGTCTTCATCATCACATCGTCGTAGGTCATCGCGCGGTCGGCGACCTGAGGTCCGGCGTTGCGGTTCTCGGCGGCCGGCTGGTTGAACAGGTTGTTGAGTTCCTGATCGGACATGACCGGCTGGTTGCGGCCGGCCTGGGCGCCTTGGTTGATCGCCCGGTTCATCATGGGGTTACTCACGGTCGAGATCCTTTCGATCTGAGCAGAATGTGCACAGCCGAGAAGCTGCGCATCAGTCGTTCACGATCACAGTCTAACCGGACGGTCTGGACGGGAACTGAGGATTCCGGCCTGCGGAGCCCGACGTTGCATGATCGTGATCATGTCGTGGACAACGCCCGCATCGGCCGGAGAATTCCCGGTTCAGCCCATCTGGTAGTGGGTGGCCGAACCCGGGCCCCAGGGGATGCCGGTGGCCCACCAGATGAAGAACAGCAGCCCCCAGAGGACGAACATGGAAAAGGACAGCGGGATCGTGAAGGAGAGCACCGTGCCGATGCCCGCATCCTTCTTGTACCGCTGGACGAAGCCGAGGACGACGACGAAGTACGGGCTCATCGGGGAGATGATGTTTGTCGTCGAATCGCCGATGCGGTAAAGCGCCTGAGTGGTCTCCGGGGCGATGGACAAGAGCATGAACATCGGCACGAGCACCGGGGCCATGAGCGTCCACAGTCCCGATCCGGAGGTGAGGAACAGGGCACCCAGCGCCACGAGCAGCCAGCCGCCGAGCAGGATGACGAACGTTCCGGTGTCGAGCGCCCCGAAGACCTCCGCCCCCTTGATCGCGAGGATCTCACCGAGGTTGGACATCTTGAACAGCGCCAGGAACTGGCTGGCCGCGAAGAACAGGACGATGACCGGGACGAAGGGCAGCAGACCCTTGCCCATCATCTCGGGGATGTCGGCGGTGCGCTTGATCGACCCGGTGGCATAGCCGTAGACGATGCCGACGATGAAGAAGCCGAAGCCGATGATCGCGGCGATTCCGGCCATCAGACCCGATTCGGGGCCGAAGCCTCCGGATTCATCACGGAGGAACGATCCGGCGGGCCAGGCGAGGGCGAACAGCACTGCGGCGCAGACGACGATGGAGATGACGGCGATGACGATTCCGCGCTTCTCCGTGGCGTCGAGCGCCATCTTGACGTCGAAGCTGTCGGGATCGTCATCGGCCTCCTCGTCGAGTTCGATCTGGTCGGCGCGCTTGGACAGCACCAGCTCGGTCACCAGGGTCACGGCGATGGCGACGACGAACATGGAGACGAAGTTGAAGTAGAAGTTCGCGACCGGGCTGACGGTGTAGTCCGCGTCGATGATCTGCGCGGCCGAGGTCGAGAGACCGCCGAGGATCGTGTCGAGCGAATTGACCATCGGCGCTGCCGAATAGCCTCCCGAGGTCGCGGCATAGGCGACGAGGCAGCCGAGCAGCGGATTGCGGCCGACAGCTTTGAATGCGAGCCCGCCGAGAGGAATCATGATCATGTAGGACGCATCGGAGGCGATCGACGCGGCGGTTCCGGCCAGGGCGACGATGAACGTGATCCACCGCGGCGAGGCTCCGGCGATGGTGCCGCGCAGCATCGCCGGAATGAGTCCGGACTGTTCGGCCACGGCCACGCCGATGAGCACGATGAGCACGAGTCCCAGCGGTGGGAAGGTGACGAAGTTGTTCGTCGCTCCCGCGACGATCTCTCGCAGCGATTCGGTGGCGAAGAGGTTCGTCACCGTCACCGTCTCGTCCGTGGCCGGGTTGACGGCGTTGAGACCGGTGGACGAGAAGATCGCCGAGAGGACCATGACGATGACCGCCAGCGACAGGAACAGCCAGAACGGGTGCGGCAGTTTGTTGCCGGCCTTCTCGATGATGACGAGGACGCGCATGAGCCAGCTCAGCTCGGAACCGTCGGTCCTCTTCTCTGCGGTCGCAGGTGTGGTGCTCGACATCAGTTCTCCTCGGTCGGTGTGGCGCTGGCGAATGCGTTGTGCCAGGTGTCGCTCCTGTGAGTGCGATCACCTCAAGGGGCAAGTCTCATGGACAATCAGCATTGTGTCGCGGGAATCTCATATTCCGGATGTTCGGTGGCTGCCAGATGCACCCGTCCCCCGCCGAGGCGGCCGTGTGGTCTCGTACTCACCGACCTTGGTGAATGCGGCAGGGCGCCGACCGCAGAAGTCTGCGGTCGGCGCCCTGCCAGCCGGACGGCGGCGCAGCACTCGGGCTGAGGGTGGGCCGCCTCGGCGAGATCAGCGTTCGAGGTCGCCGCGGATGAAGGCTTCGACGGCCTCGTGGGCGGCGTCGTCGTCCTTCTGCTCCGGCGGCGATTTCATGAAGTACGAGGAGGCGGAGATGAGGGCTCCGCCGATTCCGCGGTCGAGGCCGATCTTCGCCGCACGCACGGCGTCGATGATGACGCCGGCAGAGTTCGGCGAATCCCACACCTCGAGCTTGTATTCCAGGGACACGGGAGCGTCGCCGAAGTTGCGGCCCTCGAGGCGGACGAACGCCCACTTGCGGTCGTCTAGCCATTCGACGTAGTCGCTGGGTCCGATGTGGACGTCGCGGTCGGACAGCTGAGCCGACGTGTTCGAGGTCACGGCCTGGGTCTTCGAGATCTTCTTCGACTCAAGACGCTGACGCTCGAGCATGTTCTTGAAGTCCATGTTGCCGCCGACGTTGAGCTGGTAGGTCCGGTCGAGGACGACGCCGCGGTCTTCGAACAGCTTCGCCATCACACGGTGAGTGATGGTCGCACCGATCTGGGACTTGATGTCGTCACCGACGATCGGGACACCGGCGGCACGGAACTTCTCGTCCCATTCCTTGGTGCCGGCGATGAACACGGGCAAAGCGTTGACGAACGCGACCTTCGCGTCGATGGCGGCCTGAGCGTAGAACTCGACGGCTTCCTGGGAACCGACGGGCAGGTAGCACACGAGGACATCCGCCTCGGCGTCCTTGAGTGCCTTGACCACGTCGACGGCCTCACGGTCGGATTCGACGATCGTGTCGCGGTAGTACTCACCGAGACCGTCGAGGGTGGGTCCGCGCAGGACCTCGATGCCGGTCGGCTCCACGTCGGCGAGTTTGATGGTGTTGTTCTCGCTGGCGGTGATGGCCTCGGCGATGTCGACGCCGACCTTCTTGCCGTCGACGTCGAAGGCGGCAACGAAATCGATGTCACCGACGTGATAATCCCCGAATTCCACGTGCATGAGGCCGGGAACCTTCGTCCCGGGCGACGCGTTCCGGTAGTACTCCACGCCTTGGATCAGGGACGAGGCGCAGTTGCCCAGTCCGGCAATCGCGACTCGAATCGATTTCGTTCCCACAATTCTCCTTTGTCTGTACGGGTTTCACCGAGCGGCGGGAGGGTCCCACACGGGCGGTTGGCCCTGCGGGGCTTCGCTTCGGCCCCGACTCACCATAATAATGTCCGCGTCAAAATGCCGAACACCGGCATCCGACCACGGCAGCGTTCGTCTCAGCTGACGACCAGAGGTTCGAGGACCAGGTCGGGGTGGTTCTTCTGCACGCCCTGCAGCCGCCACCGGTCGGAGAACAGCGCCAGCAGCTCTCCGTCGGAACGGTGGAGGACCTCGACCGAGCGCTCCCGGGCCAGGGTCGGCACGCATTCGGCTGTGGTGCGTCGGGCGAGGGAGAAGTTCAGACGCTCCAGGGTGCAGGGAGCGTTGAATTCGTTGGTCATCCGGTCTTCGGCCACTTCGAACTGCATGGGGCCGACCGCCCCGAGCACGGGCGCCTGGTCACCGCGCAGATCGGAACGCAGCACCTGGATGACACCTTCGTGGTCGAGCTGTTCGATGCCGCGGCGGAACTGCTTGTACTTCGAGGAGTCCTTGGCGCGAATGACCATGAAGTGCTCGGGAGAGAACGTCGGGATTCCGGGGAACTCGACTTTCTTGTCGAGGTAGAGGGAATCACCGACGCGCAGCGCGGAGGCGTTGACCAATCCGACGACATCGCCGGGGAACGCTTCGTCGACGACGTCGCGGTCGCGGCCGAACACCTGCTGAGCGTACTTCGTGGCGAAGGGTTTGCCGGTGCTGGCGTGGGTGAGCACGGTTCCGCGTTCGAAGACTCCCGAGCAGACGCGAATGTAGGCGAGCCGGTCGCGGTGGTTCGAGTCCATTCCGGCTTGGACCTTGAAGACGAAACCGGAGAACGGTTCGTCGACGGGACGCGGTTCGTCGTTCTTGTCCAGGCGCGCCTCTGCCGCTGGGGCGAGGTCGACGAGGAGGTCGAGGAGTTTGTGGATGCCGAAGTTGAGCACGGCCGAGGCGAACATCACCGGGGTCGACTTGCCCGCCAGGAAGGTCTCCTGGTCATGGTTCTGGTCCTCCATCTCCAGCAGATCGGACTCATCGACAGCGGTCGTCCAGGCATCGCCTTCGAGGTCGGCAGCCGCCTCGTGGGTGTACGTGTCCTCACCGGCGATCGTGGCGCCTCCGTCGGTGCGGGTGTACTTCGTGTACTCGCCGCTGGCGCGGTCGAGGACTCCGCGGAAGTCGCCGGACTGGCCGACGGGCCAGGTGATCGGGGTGGGCAGGAGGCCGGTGCGCTGCTGGACCTCGTCCATGAGTTCGAGCGCGTCGAGGCCGGGACGGTCCCATTTGTTGACGACCGTGATGATCGGGATATTGCGGTGGGCACAGACTTCGAAGAGCTTCATCGTCTGCGCCTCGAGGCCCTTGGCGGCATCGATGAGCATGACGGCGCAGTCGACGGCGGAGAGCACACGGTAGGTGTCCTCGGAGAAGTCGGCGTGGCCGGGGGTGTCGACGAGGTTGAACACGGCGTCGCGGTACTCGAACTGCAGAGCAGCCGAGGAGATCGAGATTCCGCGGTCCTGCTCCATCTGCATCCAGTCGGAGACGGTGGCACGGCGACCGGCCTTGCCATGGGTGGCTCCTGCCTGGCCGATGGCACGGGCGTGGAGGGCGAGCGCCTCGGTGGTCGTCGATTTGCCCGCGTCGGGGTGCGAGATGACAGCGAACGTGCGGCGGCGGGACGCCTCGTGTCGGATGTCCTTGTCGGAATACTGGCCAGAAGTCACCGCAATATCCTATCGTTCTTCGCCCCGCTCCGGCGTGTCCGCTCAGTCACAGTGGCCGAGGCCGGGTCCGCCGGTCCGCGTTGCGTCCAGCATCCTGTCGGAATCGGCCCATATGCTGGGGGGCGATGTCTGAGGAATACGTCGAATATGCCGGCCGTTCGGAGCCGAAGGAACGGTGGCTCAAGGCCCTGCCGCTCATCGTCGCGGGAGTCCTGGGCGTCCCGCTGCTGTGCGCGGCGATCTGGTTCTCCTGGCAGATAGCACAGACGACGAAGTACCTCTTCGATCTCGGCACCTCCGGCGGCGAGGCGGCCGGAATGGTGCTGCTGAGCCTCTCGGGCGCCTTCTGCCTCATCTTCTATCTCGCGTTCCTCTTCATCGGCACCCGCCGTCGCACGTGGAAGTGGCGCCTCTGGTGGAGTGTCGCGACCCTTCTTGCCGCCGGAGCTCTGCCGCTGTGGTGGCTCTTCAGCGGCTTCTTCGCCGACGTCTGACGTTCGCGGGCCCCGGCGGCAGCTGCCGGTGAGAAATGGTCTGCTCAGAGCTGGGCGAGAGCCTTCGCGATGCGCTTCTCCGACACCGGATGTGCCGTGCCCAGCGAGTTCGCGAACAGTGAGACGCGCAGCTCTTCGGCCATCACGACGACCTCGACCCACTCGGTGGGCAGAGACACGATCAGCTGCGACCACTCGGCCTTCGCCAGTGCCGGGAAGCGGTTGCCGATCTTCTTGACCACATCGCTGCTGCAGCCGGTGACTCGATCCATGAGCTGCTTGTCACGGATCGGCGAGTCCTGCATTCCGCCGATGCGCACCACTTCGGCCTGCACCCAGCGGGGCAGCTCGCGCAGCATCTGCGGAGTCATCGCCGCAATGGCGCCTGCCGTCGTCCGGGAGGCCCTCCACGCCTGCACATCGGCGAGGTTCGACAGGATTGCCAACGAGGAGGCTTTCGAGACGAGCTTGTCGAGCTCGGTCGCCGCCTTCAGCGCCTTCATCAGGCGCGGCAGCAGCGTCGAACAGGTCAGCGGCAGCTCGGCGTCGACGTCCATGCGCAGCTGCGCGAACTCATCGGCGGTGGCCACCCACGACGTTTCAGCCGGCCCCAACCGGTCGGCGACGAGTCCGCGGATCCCCACTCGAATCAGCCCGACCAGCAGCTCATCGGCGGTCTTCTGATGACCGGCGAGGATGAGCTTCTCCTGAGTGGTCAGCCCGTCCTGCAGGTACTTCAGAGCATCAGCAGTGTGCCGGCCCAGCAGGGTGATGATCGACTCTCGCGTGGCCAGGCGTGCCTGCGCAGCGGTGTCGAAGGCAACCAAGTCCACCGAATCCGTACGGTCGGCAAGCCCCGGAACGACACCGGCTGCGGCCTGATCGGGGTCGGCCAGTTCACCGAACGACCAGTCCGTCAGCCCCGTCTTCGGGGTGAACGCGCTCTGCTTCTGGCGGGCCTTGCGCACCTGCGGTGTGGCCTTCGTCGTCAGTGCGCTCAGGTCCTCGCCGAGACCGACGGTCTTCTTTCCATCGACGACCCGGAAGGTCAGCCGCAGATGAGCGGGAATCCGCGATCGGTCGAAATCGTCGGCGGTGACCGTGATCGGCACGAGGTCGTTCAGCCCTCCCCCGCCGGCGCGTTCGCTCAGATACGCGGCGAGCACCTCCGGCAGGCTTCCCTGGTACGGGGTGAGCGCCGGCAGAATCTCGCGGGCGACGTCGGGAGCGGGAACGAAGTAGCGACGCTTGTTCTTCGGCAGCGACCGGATATAGGCGGCGACGAGTTCCTCGCGCAGGCCCGGGACCTGCCAACTGAATTCGTCCGCGTCGACCGCGGGCACCGCCTCGGCGGGGATTTCCACGGTCACCCCGTCCTCGGTGCTGCCTGGGTCGAACGAGTAGCGCAGCTTCGCCCGCGAGCCATCGGTCAGTTCCCATTCCATCGGGAAGTCCGAGGCCACCGAGGCGGTCAGTTCCTCGCTGTCGTCGCTGAGCAGCACCGAGGTGGTGAGGTCGAGCAGGTGCGCGTCCCGTCGTTTCTGCTTCTTCCACCATCCCCGGAAATCCGCCGCCGAGGTGATCCCCGCCGGAATCCGCTCATCGAAGAATTCGTACAGGGCATCGTCTTGGTCGAGCACCCGACGGTTCCGTGTCCGCGATGCCAGATCTTCGGCCTCGTCGATGACGGCCGCGTTGTGGTCGAGGAAGCCGAAGCGTTCGTGCCAGTCGCCTTCGATGAGACCCTTGCGGATGAAGGCGTCGCGTGCGGCTTCTGCGTCGATCTGCCCATAGCCGACGCGACGGTCGCTGACGAGTGTGACCCCGTAGAGGGAGATCTTCTCGTACACCATCGAGGCGCCGGCCTTCGTCGACCAGTGCGGGTCCGAATGCTGACGGGTGACCAGATCACCGGCGGCTTCGACGACCCAGTCCGGGTCGATCGCGGCCACGGTGCGTGCCCACAGGCGGGAGGTCTCGACGAGTTCGGCGGCCATGACGAAGTCCGGATTGACCTTGAAGAGTCCGGATCCGGGGAAGATCGCGAAGCGTGTGCCGCGGGCTCCCTGATAGTCCTTGTGCCGCTCCGACCGTGAACCGATCATCGTCAGCAGACCGGTGAGCAGGGACCGGTGGATGGCGGCGGCATGCGGGTCGAGTTTGGCTGCGGCCACCTGTTTCCCGGTGTCTCCGGCCGGCCCGGTCGCTCCTCGCTTCTTCGCGCTGCGTTTGGCGGCGCTGAGTTCGGCGAATCCGATTGTGCCGTTCGCGCCGCGTCGGCCTTGAGCATGTCCTCCGCCCCGACCGCCGCGGGTGTCCTGATCGCCACGAGCAATCTGGCCCTGACGACCACGACCGCTGCGACCGCCTTGACCACGGTCGGAACCGTCACCGGACTCAGCAGGATTCGCCTTGCCGCCGTCACCGTCGAGGTCCGTCTCGTCGGACGTCGCGTCCTCGCCCGGCCGCCAGACGGACTTCTCGATCCTGATCCCTGCGGAACCGAGCAGGGAGCGCAGCTGTCCGACGAGATCCTGCCATTCGCGGATGCGCACGAAGTTGAGGAACTCGTCCTTGCAGCGCCGACGGAACTTCGAGGATCCCATGTCCGCCTGCAGGCTCTGCAGATAGTTCCACAGGTTGAGGTAGGACAGGAAATCACTGCCCCGGTGGGTGAACCGAGCGTGCTTCTCATCGGCTGCGGCGCGGAATTCGGCCGGTCGTTCCCGGGGGTCCTGGATGGACAGTGCGGCGACGATGACGGTGACCTCTCCCCCGCAGCCGGCCTCCGCGCCGGCGATGACCATCCGGGCCAAGCGGGGGTCGATCGGCAGCACGGTGAGTTTCCGACCGATCTCGGTGACGTGGATCTTCCCGGCAGAGTCGCTGGTCAGCGCCCCGAGTTCGGTGAGCATCGTGCGTCCGTCGCGGACGGCTCTGGCCTCCGGCGGAGTGAGGAACGGGAAGTCGAGGATCTCCTGATCACTCGAGGCGAATCCCAGTGAGGCCATCTGCAGGATGACGCTGGCGAGGTTCGTGCGCAGGATCTCGGGATCGGTGAATTCGGGCCGCGACTCGAAGTCGTCCTGCGAGTACAGCCGGATGCAGATACCGTCGCTGGTGCGCCCCGAGCGGCCCTTGCGCTGGTTCGCACTGGCTTGGGAGATCCGTTCGATCGGCAGTCGCTGCACTCGGGTGCGATTGGAATAGCGGGAGATGCGGGCGGTGCCGACGTCGATGACGTATTTGATTCCGGGCACCGTCAGCGAGGTCTCGGCGACGTTCGTGGCCAGGACGATCCGAGGTCGCGAATGCGGTTGGAAGACCTTCTGCTGCTCGCCGGCCGAGAGTCGGGCGAACAGCGGCACGACCTCCCAGCTGCTCATCCGCGGGCGTCTGCGCAGGTGGTCGGTCAGGGCATCGGCGGTGTCACGGATCTCGCGTTCACCGGAGAGGAAGACGAGGATGTCACCGGGGTCCTCGGCGGCGAGTTCGTCGACGGCGGCGATGATTCCATCCGTCTGCTCCTCGACTCCGGTCTCGTAGTTCCCGGATTCGCCGGGACCGTCGACATCGTCATCGGCAGGATCGTCCCCGAGCGGCCGGTACCGGACCTCGACGGGGAAGGTCCGACCTTCGACGGAGATGATCGGAGCGTCGTCGAAGTGAGCGGAGAACGATTCGGGGTCGATCGTCGCCGAGGTGATGATGACCTTGAGATCGGGACGTTTGTCGAGGACTTCCTTGAGGTAGCCGAGGAGGAAGTCGATGTTGAGGCTGCGTTCGTGGGCTTCGTCGATGATGATGACTTCATAGTCGCGCAGCAGTTTGTCCCGGGAAAGCTCGGAGAGCAGGATGCCGTCGGTCATCACCTTCACCCGGGTGGAGTCGGCGACCTGCGCAGTGAACCGCACCTGATAGCCGATGGTGCTGCCGAGTTCTTCATCGAGCTCGTCGGCGATGCGCTCGGCCACGGTCCGGGCGGCGATGCGCCGAGGCTGGGTGTGGCCGATGAGTCCGTCGATCCCGAGACCGAGGTCGAGGCAGATCTTCGGCAGCTGTGTGGTCTTTCCCGATCCCGTCTCACCGGCGATGATGACGACCTGGTTGTCCCGGATCGCCTCGGCGATCTCGTCCTTCGCCGCGGTGACCGGCAGATCCTCGGGGTAGGAGACGGTGACCGGATGAGCCGCGCGGGCGTCCTTGAGTCGGGCCCGGCGCTGCTGGTGGTGCGCTGCCGTGGTTCTGCGTCGCTGAGACGCACGCCCACGTCCGTTCTTCCCGCGCCGAGGCGGCCGTCCCGGATTCGTGTTCGCTGGAGTGGTCGACGGGGTCGGGTTCTGTTCTGCCATTGCGTCTCCCAGCTTAGCGGCAACCCCACAGCAGAGGCAGACGACCGGGCAGAGCCCCGGTCAGCTTCCGCCGCCCCACAGCGGTGCCAGCGCCGAGTAGAGCTGCCGGATGCCGAGGATGATGAACAGCAGTGCGGTGATCGCCAGGGCGACGTTCGTGTGCAGCTTGTTCGCCCATTCCTTCGGGATCTTCTTGCCGTTGAGCAGCCCGAGGAGGGTGATGGCCAGGAACGGCATGAACAGCGAACCGAGGACGCCGTAGGCGAGGATCAGCCCGATCGGCTTGCCGAGGATGAACAGCAGCATCGGCGGGAACGTCAGCCACAGCACATAGAACTTGAAGTACTTGCCGCCGGTCAGGGTGTCGGGGTGCCCGCCCGGCTTCTTGCGCATGTGCCCCCAGAAATCGGCGAACATCAGGGACACACCGTTCCAGACGCCGATGATCGAGGAGAAGGACGCGGCCCAGAAGCCGACGAGGAATCCTATGCCCACGACCTCGCCGTAGCGGGCCTTGAGGACGTCGGCGAGGTCGAGCAGCCCCTTGTCCTCGGCGGAGATCGACACTCCCGCGGCACGGACGACCTCGGCACCGACGACGAGCATGGCGATGACGAAGATGCCGGTCATCACGTACGCCATCGAGTTGTCGATGCGCATCACCTTCATCCACTTCGGGGTGTGCCAGCCCTTCTCGCGCAGCCAGTAGCCGTAGGCGGCCAGCGTGATGGTGCCGCCGACTCCTCCGGCGAGCGCAAGGGTGTAGATCACGCCGCCCTCGGGGATGATCGGGATCAGACCGGTGAGCATGTCGGGAATGTTCGGGGCGGCGATGATCGCCAGCCCCACGACGGTGATGAACATGATTCCGACGAGGACGGCGGTGATCTTCTCGAACACGGCGTAACGGCCGAACCACACCATGGCGAAGCCGGCCAGGCCCATGAGCACCGACCATACTGTCAGGTTGATCCCGGGGAAGAGCGCGGCCAGCGGCAGTGCCGCCGAGCTCATCGCGGTGGCCCCGTAGACGAAGCCCCAGATGATGATGTAGGGACCGAAATACCATGTGGTCCAGCGGCCGAGCGATCGCCAGCCTTCGAAGATCGTCTTACCGGTCGCGAGGCTGAACCTGCCGGCGCCTTCGACGAGAACGATCTTGAGGATGACGCCGACGATCACCGCCCACAGCAGTCCGTAGCCGAACTGGCTGCCGGCCACCAGGGTCGCCACCATATCGGCCGCTCCGACACCCGTGGCCGCGACGACGAGGCCGGGACCGATGACCTTCCATTTGGCCGGGCCCGAGGCCTCTTCGATTCCCGAGACGGTCTCCGCATCACCCGCGTCGCCGGGGCCGGAACCGTTCGACTGCTCACTCATGGTGTCTTTCGCTTTCGTCTTCGGCCGCGCACAGTCTCACGATGTGGTCGGGGGTCGATCATCGGGCTCTCCCACACACCGGCGACGCAGCGGTCTCCGTATTTCCTCAGTCATGATAGGTGACAACCGCGCTTTCGTCTCAGCGGTGTCTCACGAGCGTCTCACCAGTCGCCTCCCCCACGACGGCCGACCTCGGAATGACGCGGATCGTTCCTGATCAGAACCGGTCGGCGATGCTGGCCAGGCGTTCGAGATACGCATCCTGATCGAAGTCCTGCGGCAGGTTCGGAGCCGCCTCGGAGAGTCCGGCGGCACCGTCGATGCCTTCCCGGATGACGTCGATCTGGCCCACGTGTCGGGTGAGATCGACGAGGACGTGGACCATGATCTGTCCCAGGGTGGTCTCGTCGCGGCCATTCGGCCGATGCGGCACCCGCCCCGGCGAATCGAGCCTGAGCGACTCGATGGTCTCATCAGCGAACTTTCGTCGAGTCCGGACAACTTCCACCGCAGGTTCGTCCGGCCTCGGTGAAGGGACTGCTGCAGGAAGGACTTCATCGTCTCGTCGTCGCCCATGAGCTCAGGGTTCCACACATGCCGCACACCGTCTGCCGCTATCCTCGAAGGGTGAGTGAGAACAATTCTTCGCAGGACTCCCGCAGCCGCATCGCCCGTCGGGTCTTCCCCGACGGCGTCGACCCCGATCCGCGATTCACCCTGGCCAACGAACGGACCTTCCTGTCCTGGATCCGCACCGCCCTGGCCTTCATCGGCGGCGGCATCGCCGTCGAGGCCTTCACCTCGGAGATCTTCTCGACCGGTCTGCGGGCGACCCTGTCGATCGTGCTCATGGTGATCGGGTTCATCCTCGCCGCCGGTGCCGCGTTCCGCTGGCACCGCATCGAATCGGCGATGCGGCGCAAGACCTCCCTGCCGCTGCCGCTCATCATTCCCATCGTCAGCCTCGCCTCGGCGCTGGGTGCGGGGCTGCTCGTCCTGGTGTTCGCCGGCCTGCTGCGATGAGTCCTCGCATTCCGCGACCGCGGCGGCCCCGGCCGCTGCCGCACCCCGATCCGGGCCTGCAGCCCGAACGCACCACGCAGTCATGGCTGCGCACGAGTCTGACCATGACCGTCGTCAGCCTCATCTTCATGCGCTTCATCCATGTCTTCGGAGGCTGGTCGGTCGCCGTCTTCGTCGTGTGCATCGGACTGGCCATCGCGGCGCTGTCCATGCAGGTCAGGCGCTACCGGCTCGGTTCTGTCTCGATCCAGGCCGAACGCAGCCGCCCGACTCCCTGGGCCGTGGCCTTCCTCACCGCCTCGGTGTGCCTCATCGCGGTCATCAGCATCGCCTCGGTCATCAAGATCTCACTGCTGTGATCATCAAGACGTCGCATCGGAGTTCCTCGTTATGAGACCACCGTCCGAGCCGATGACCTGCGCGCCTAAACTGGTCCGTATGAAGGATGCACGCGAAGTCTCCACCGCCCCGCTCGTCGCCGTCGGCCTCATCGGCGGTTTCCTCACCGCCCGCGAGACCGGGATCCGCCCCCTCGGCGGAGTCGTCCTCGCCGCCGCAGGCGCCTACGCAGCCCGCTCCTGGTATGTGAAGAAGGGCTGGCCGGCCGCCACCGGACTGAGCGTGGCCTACCTCGGCGGGTTCGGCGCCTCCCATCCCCTGGCGAAGAAGATCGGTGCGTGGCCGGCCGTGTTCGCCGTCAGTGCGGTCAGCGCCGCAGCGTCCTATGTCGTCTCCGATATCGCCGAGGCGGACTGACCCCGACCGTCCGACGCTGACCCCGACTTTCCCGGACCGGCACACCGTCCCGAACTGACACCGACCGACCCTGACGCAGGAAGCGAGGACCCGAACAGCCCATGCTGGCCGTATTCGAAGGTTTCGCCGTCATCGCCGGAGTCATTCTGGTCGGGTTCATCCTCGGCCGCTCCGGTGTTCTCGGACCCCACGGCCAGCAGGTCATCGCGAAGCTCGTCTTCTACGCCGGCACCCCGGCTCTGCTCTATGTCACCGTCGCCGATACCGACCTCGGGCTGATCTTCAACACCGCCCTCTTCGCCACCGGCGGGTCGGCGCTCATCGTCGGGGCCGCCCTCTTCGTCCTCACCAAGTGGATCCGGAGACGCAGCACCGGGGAAGCGATGTTCTCCGCGTGGGCGACCAGCTACGTCAACATCGGCAATCTCGGCATTCCGATCGCCGCCTATGTCCTCCATGACATCGGCTACGTCGCCCCGGTCCTGCTCTTCCAGCTGCTCATCCTCGCCCCCATCGGCATGGCCGTGCTCGACGGGGCGGGCAAGAAGCAGCATGATTCGCACTGGTATTCCGCGATCCTCCAAGTGCTCAAGAATCCCATCGTCCTCGGTGCCGCAGCCGGAGTGGCCGCCTCGGCGACGGGTTTCGAGCTGCCGCGGTTCGTCTTCGAACCCATCGACATGATCGGCGCCACGGCCGTGCCGGGCGCCCTGCTGGCCTTCGGCATCTCGCTCAAAGACGGTTGGGGAATACCCGTCAAGGGCAGCCGCGCACAGCTGAGCTACATCACCGGCACGAAACTCATCGCCCAGCCGGTCATCGCCTGGGCCATCGGCGGCCCCCTGCTCGGCTACACCGGGATCGACCTCTTCGCCATCGTCGTCACCTCGGCCCTGCCGACCGCACAGAACGTCTACATCTACTCGATGCAGTACCGACAGTCCGAGGCACTCATGCGCGATGCCGTCTTCATCACCACGGTCCTGTCCGTTCCAGCGCTCGTCATCATCGCCGCCCTGCTCGGCTGACTCCGCGAAATCGACCGCCGTGGCGTGTCCTCCCCCGCTTGGACCCGGTGGTCACTGACAATGGGGATGTGTCCAGAGACGAGAAGAACGAGACCGAAGACCTCCTGAGCAGGCGGATGAGTTCAGGGTCTGCCAGTGCTGCCGATAAGCAGTCGCAGGCTCCTCTGGAGGCGGCGAATGATCCCTCGACCGACACCGAGGCGTTCGATCCGATCACGGACCCCATCGCCGAGGATGCCCCTGAGCATTCCGCGGATGCGAAGCCCTCGACGGGTCCGGTGAGGGTGGCTCCCGCCCATTCGACGAATCCGCACTCCCAGCCCGCGACCGCGAGCACGCGTGCCGCCGAGCAGAATGCTGCGCAGAAGTCCGCCGGCACGCATTCGGCCTCCGCTGCATCGACTGCCGGGGCATCAGCCTCGACCGATGCCGGGGCCACCCGCGAGGTGCCACAGAATGCGCGCACCGCGGTGATGAGCGAAGCCGATTGGGCAACGGTGTCGAAGGCGGCGACGTCGACCGATGTCCGCGACCCCGACGTGCCCGAGCGCCGTCGGTCGGTGCTCGACGT
This sequence comes from Brevibacterium sp. VCM10, assembly GCF_000583215.1. Classification (NCBI taxonomy): domain Bacteria; kingdom Bacillati; phylum Actinomycetota; class Actinomycetes; order Micrococcales; family Brevibacteriaceae; genus Brevibacterium; species Brevibacterium sp. VCM10. The sequence continues at coordinate 31,145 of NZ_JAJB01000021.1, read as the reverse complement.
CATCGGCACGATCTGGATCATGATCGCCACCCCTTTCGTCCTGCTGGCCCTGGGGGTGCGCTTCGTCGCCTCGGGGATCTTCCTCAAATTCGAGTACTTCCGGCCCGGGTTCCCGGCCGATCAGTTCGGTTTCAGTGCCGCCGACCGTGAGCACTACGGGACCTATGTCATCGACTACCTGCACAACTTCGATTCCCGGCGCTACCTCGCCGATATCATCATGCCCAACGGGGAGCCGATCTTCATCTCCGACGAGCTCAGCCACATGGCTGACGTCAAGGGTCTGATCTCACTGCTCTACCTTGTGGCGCTCGTCGGCATCATCGGGTCCGTCCTCTTCGGCATCTACATGTGCCGCAAGAACGGATCGGGCATCCACGCGGGCGTGCGTCTGGGGTCGATCTTCAGCATCATCTTCATGGCCGCCGTCGCCGTCGTCGCCGTGCTCGGATGGGACAGCTTCTTCCGCGGTTTCCACAGGGTGTTCTTCGCCGATGGGACGTGGGAGTTCTACGCCGATGATTCGCTCATCCGCCTCTTCCCGCCCCAGTTCTGGGTCGATGCGGGCATCGCCGGCGGCGGGCTGTTCGTGCTCATGGCGATCGTTCTCTTCCTGCTCAGCTTCACTGGTCACAAGAAGCGCCGTGCGCTGCGCAAGGCACGGAAGGACGCCGCAGCAGAAGTCTGATTCTTCTTCACTCCGCGCCGGCGGTCCGGCTCCGGGCGGCGCTCCGGTTCCGGCGGCACAGCAGCACGTCACTGCACAGCGGGTTCGAGTCCCGCTCCACGGTTCCGGCCGGGTGGTCTTTCCCCTTCCACCCGGCCGAATCTCTGTCCGGAGTCAGTCGACCGGACCAGCGATCCCCCGCCTCGGAGACGGTGAACGGTGACTGAACTAGTCGTCGACGGCGTCGCGACCGCGACGAACGAGCAGCGGGTCGGCTTCATAGACGACCGATCGGTCTTTGTCCGCGTAGTCGAACTGATTGAGGAAGTAGCGCATCGCATTGAGGCGGGCGCGCTTCTTGTCGTTGCTCTTGATCGTGATCCACGGAGCGTGATCGGTATCCGTGCGGCGGAACGTCTCTTCCTTCGCTTTCGTGTAGTCGTCCCAGCGATCGAGGGACTCGAGGTCCATCGGTGAGAGCTTCCACCGCCGCACCGGATCGATCTGACGAATCGCAAACCGGGTCCGCTGCTCTCTCTGGGTCACGGAGAACCAGAACTTCGTGACGTGGACTCCGGAGTCGATGAGCATCTTCTCGAACACGGGGGCCTGCTCCATGAAGGTCTCGTATTCGTCGTCGGTGCAGAATCCCATGACCCGCTCGACATTCCCCCGGTTGTACCAGGATCGGTCGAACATGACGATCTCCCCGCTCGTGGGCAGGTGGGAGATATAGCGCTGGAAGTACCATTGGCCGGCTTCGCGGTCAGAGGGTTTGTTGAGTGCGACGACGCGGGCGGCACGCGGATTGAGGTGTTCGGTGAAGCGTTTGATCGTTCCGCCCTTGCCGGCGGCGTCACGACCTTCGAAGACGATGACGTGTTTGGCGCCGGTGTCCTGACCCCAGTACTGGAATTTCAGCAGTTCGACCTGCAGTCTGTACTTCTCGAGTTCGTATTCTTCGCGGTCCAACTGTTCGTCGTACGGGTACCCTTCCCGCCACGTTTCAACGGCCCGGCCCATGGGGTCGATCAGGTGCGGATCCGTCGTCTGGCTGTCCGCGACGGCGTAGCCTTCGAGGCGGAGTTTGTCGATGTACTCCCGCAGATTCTCTTGGAACAGACTGTTCACGAGATCCTTCCCTTTCACTGTCGACACCGGAGTGTGCCTCGTGCACGATAATGTGCCGAGATGAATATCAGGTTATGCGATCGACGTCGCGTCGCGGGATGATTCCGACGCTCAGAAGTGGGGCCAGTGCGATGAGTCCGAAGGACAGCGGATAGCCGAACGCCGTCACCAGGGCACCGAATCCGGGACCGAGCAGAGCCGACATGACGAACTGTCCCGTGTTCTGGGCTCCCAGCGCCTTGCCTGACCACCGCGGTCCGGCGGCTTCGGCCACCGAGGCGAAGGCCAGACCGTTGTCGGCCACCGACACAGCAGACGCGAGGACGAAGACGACGGCGGCGATGACGGGCAGCTGTGTCAGCGACAGGACGGCGATGGCGACCACGACGATTACGGCCGCGACGGCGACGATGCGCATGAGGCCCACGCGTGATTCCGTGCGGTCGGAGAGTCCGCCGACGACCATGCGACCGACAGCGCCGACGATCTGCGCGATCGCGACGATCGCTCCGGCGGTGCCCGCCCCGATCCCTTGGACGACGATGAGCCAGACGAGTCCGTAGGTGGAGAACGCGAACTGCGGGACGACGAGGAGCGCGGAGACAGCGTGGATGCGCCACAGGAAGGAATCGCTGCGGTAGGGATTGATCGCCGAGGCGGCGCTGGGCTGTCTTTCCCCCGCCGAGGTGATCCTCGGTTGGGTGTCATCGGTGCGCGGCGTTTGGGGATCGGTGTCCTGGTCGAGTTCGGCCACCTCGGTGCGGGTGGGGGTCTGGTCCGGTGGGTTGCGAATGAGGGCGAAGCAGACGAGGCCGAGCGCCCCGGTCACAGCGGCGACGAACCACAGGTAGGCGGGGAATCCCCCGGCCGCGGCGATTCCCGGGATGGTCACGGCGGCCACACTTGTGCCCAGGGGTTGGGACATCTGGCGGATGCCCATGGCCAGTCCTCGGCGGTGGCGGGGGAACCAGCCCATGACGACGCGGCCGGACGCCGAATTCACGGAGGCGGCGGCAGCACCGGAGGCGGCGATGACGATGACCATCCAGATCGGCGAGTCGACGACGAGGACAGCGGCGGCCGAGAACGCAGCGGTCAGCCCGATCCCCAAGGTCATCGCCAGTCGTTCGCCGAAGCGGTCGGCGAATGCGCCCCAGGCGATGAGGGTGAGGATGAGTCCGAAGCTCGGAGCGGCGGCGACGGTGCCGGCCTGGGTGAGGGTGAACCCGAGGTCGGAGTGCATGTAGGGGATGAGGAAGGCGGGTCCGGCGATCGCGATGGTCGCCGCCATCTGCGTGAGGACACCGACGACGAGGATCACCCAGGCCTGCCCGGTGGGTCCGTTCGTCGTCATCGTTCCAGGTTAGCCGTGTGCCCGGATTGTCCGCGGAATGTCTCAGATCGCGGTGGCCGGGCTTTGCCGATAAAGTGTGTTCTGAGCATTCCCCCTATAGCCCAATCGGCAGAGGCAGTCGACTTAAAATCGATTCAGTGTGGGTTCGAGTCCCACTGGGGGGACCAGAGATATTTGAGCTGACCTGCGACGATTCACAGTGACGACCAGGCTGATTCCTTCACCGCCTCTGCGATCAGGACAGCCGCAGCCACCCAGGTGCCCGGGCAGTGAACTCGTTCCGATCGAGCCTGTCTCCGACCCCGGCGGGAATCGCTCCGAGGACAGGCGCCATCGCCGACAGTGCAGCCAAATTGTCACGGTCAACCGGAGACGCCTTTTCGGGCCACGAACCGATGATGATGCCGGTGGTCGAAACCCGCCGTCTCTCAAGGGCTTCAGCGGTGAGAGCAGTGTGGTTGAGAGTCCCTAGGCGTGAGCGGACGACGATGGCGGCACCGACCGAGTTTTCTCCCTCTGACAGTCCGGCTGCGATGTCGGCGAGGGTCAGCCCTCCGAAATCGACGAGGACTCCCCCGGACCCTTCGACGAGGACATGGTCGGCATCGGTTCGTGCCAGTGCCGTGCGTATGAAGTCCACATGCTCGGCCGCGCTCGGCAGATTCGAGACTCTGTCGGCTCCTGAAAAGTCCGGAACGGGTCGTACAGCGCCAGCTGACTCATCATCGACTGACTCAGGGTCTGCTGGCCATGGGTCGGCTGATCTGGCATCAGCTGATTTGTCGTCGGCCGACTTGAACCCGTCCCGTTCGGCTTTGGCGGCGGGAACCGGAGCCATCGACAGGCGGAGGGTGGTGTTCGTGAACGTATAGATGCCGGTCAGCCGCGCCACCGCCTCCGCGTCGGATTCTGTGACGACGTCGCAGTAATCGGACTCGAGCTGCTCACGTTCAGGATCGTCGGACCTGATATGCCCCGTCTGGATCGGCTTGCACATGATCACTCGACGTCCAACCGCCGTCAGTGCCGCGGCCAGCGCCGCGGTGGCGATGGTCTTGCCGACGCCGGTGTCCGTTCCCGTGACGAGCAGAAAGCGCGGGATCATGCCGCCGACTCCGCAGCGCAGATTTCGGTGATCGCCCGAATGCGCTCACAGGCGTAGGCCAGCTCCCCAGGACTGAGTCCGGCACGAGCTGTCAGCCGCAGACGCGTGATGCCGTCGGGCACCGAAGGAGGGCGGAAACAGCCGACGAGGAGCCCCTCCTCGCACAGCAGTTCGCGCGCCCGGACGCCTGATTCCGGACTCGGCATAGGAACGGACAGCACGGCGCCGGCCGGGACCGGCACATCAAGTACGGCTGCCAGTTGTGCGCGGGCCGCCTTCATCGACGCCACCCGCTCAGCGGTGATGAGGTCGAGTGCGGCACGCGCTGCGGCCGCCATGGCAGGGGAAAGACCGGTGTCGAAGATGAAGGTGCGAGCCGTGTTGACCACAGCATCTCGGACGAGACCGGCTCCCAGCACAGCCCCTCCCTGGGAGCCGAGCGCTTTCGACAGCGTGGCGGTGACCACGAGGCGGTCGCGGAATTCGCTCACCGCGGCAGCCGCCCCCATTCCGACGGCTGTCTCGGCGCCGGTCACACCGATCCCGTGCGCTTCGTCGACGAGCAGCAGAGCGTCGTAACGAACGCAGAGGTCAAGAAGACAAGGCAGGTCCGCGGTGTCACCGAATACGGAGTACACGGATTCGACGACGACAAGCGCCTCTGGCTGCTGACGACCAGCCAAAGCGGCTTCAACGGCCTCCAGGTCGTTGTGGGCGACGATTCTCGTCGGAGCTTTCGCCAGACGGCAGGCATCGATGAGTGACGCATGGTTGTGGGCGTCGGAGATGATGAGAGTATCAGGACCGGCCAGAGCAGTGACGGCGGCGATATTAGCCAGATAACCGCTGGAGAAGGTCACACACGCAGGGTGCCGCAGCCGTTCGGCCAGCGCAGCTTCCAATCGGTGGTGGGCGTGTGTGGTCCCGGTGACGAGTCGCGATGCGCTGGCCGAGGTGCTGCTGCGTTCGATCTCCTCGATCGCTGCGGCACGCACCAGCGGATGCGCCGAGAGCCCGAGGTAGTCGTTCGAGGCGAGGTCGAGTCCGTCGAGCACGAGGTCACTGCGATGAAGACCGGCAGTACTTCGGCGCTCGGCGGCTGCGGAAAGGCGGGAGAAGAGGGCATTCACGATGCAACCTCGAACTCGCACCCATCCCCGTGTGCCGCGGCTGCCGCGACAATCGCCTTCGTGATGGTGTCCACCACCGCCGGAGTCGAGATATAGGGCGGCATCGTATAGATGTGCTGCCGAAACGGCCGCAGCCACACCCCGTGTTCGGAGGCTATGCGCGTGGTCAGCGCCACGTCGACCGGGCGGTCGAGTTCGACGACGCCGATGCCGCCGGTCACCCGCGCCTCGATGACATGATCCAGCCGCCTGGCAGGAGCGAGGCCCGTTTCGAGGGCCTGAGAGATCCGTCCAATGGCCGGCTCCCAGCCGCTCGTCTCGTCATCGATGAGGAGGCCGACAGACGCATTTGCCGCAGCACACGCCAGGGGATTCGCCATGAACGTGGGCCCGTGCATGAGCGCCCGGTGGGACGAAGTGGTGATGACGTCGGCAACCGTTCCACTGCACAGCAGCGCCGCCAATGTGAGATAGCCGCCGGTCAGAGCCTTGCCCAGGCACATGACGTCCGGGGTGATCCCCGCGGCCCGACAGGCGAAGTCAGAGCCCGTGCGTCCGAAGCCGGTGGCGATCTCGTCGGCGATGAGTACGGCATCGATCTCGGTGGCCAACCGCCGCAGTGACTGCAGGGCGGCGGGGTGATACGGGCGCATACCTCCGGCACCTTGGAAGAGGGGTTCGACGATGATGCCGGCGATCTCTGCCCCGTGAGCATCGACGAGGTTTTCAGCCTTGACCGACCATTCGTGCACCTCGGAAGCGGATGCCTCCGGCAACGGCGGACGAGGCAGGAACAGCTGGGTTGCGAGCAGCCCGGCGAAATCGTTGTGCATTCCCCCAACAGGGTCGCACACGCTCATCGCCCCGGTGGTGTCACCATGGTAGGCACCTTCGAGGGCAAGGAAGCGCCTGCGGTCGCGGCCGCGGGCCAGCTGGTATTGGACGGCGAGCTTGAGCGCGACTTCGACCGAGACCGAACCCGAGTCTGCGAGGAAGACATGGTCGAGTCCGTCCGGTGTGACTGCGACGAGCCGCTCGGCTAGTTCGACGGCCGGTTCATGGGTGAGACCGCCGAACATGACGTGCGAGAACGATCCGATCTGGGTGGTCAGTGCCGCATCCATGACCGGATGCTGGTATCCGTGGACGACCGACCACCACGAGCTCATCCCGTCGAGCAGTCGATGCGCCGATCCCGAAGCATCGCGCAACTCCACATAGGGCCCATCTGCGCCGGTGACCGAGAAGTGCGCGCCGGCGTCGAGCGGACCGTAGGGGTGCCACAGCAGGCCGGAATCGCGCTCGAGCGTGCTCGTCGGCATCCGTTGTCCCGCCTCAGACATTGGGCGCGTGCTCTGTGCCCGCGCCGCGGCGCCGGATCGTCGGAATCATCACTCCGGAGTCGTCGGCTTCTTGACCAGCCGTCGGCAGAGGTTTGCCGCACGGCAGGGTGCTCGCGGACTTTGCTGCCTCAGCGGACGTTCCGTCGCTCTTCATGTCACCGGGCGCCACCTCGGCGAAGGCGGCCTGATGGGCTGCCCGGTGAGCCTTGAGCTCATCACGCAGTCGTTCGGCACTCTCTGCTCCGACGATCTCGAAGCCTCCGTCGACGATCATGTCGAGGTCTTCCTCGGCGGCCTGCCCCTCCGAGGTCAGATAGTCGCCGAGGAAGAGCGAATTGGCCACATGAAGCGACAGCGGCTGCAGCGTACGCAGGTGCATCTCCCGACCTCCGGCGATGCGCAGCTCGCGGTCCGGGCACAGGAATCGCACGGCGCAGAGAATCCGCAGGCAATGCTGCGGGGTCAGAGTCCAGGTTCCTTCGAGCGGTGTGCCGTCGAAGGGAATGAGGAAGTTGACCGGGATCGAATCGGAGTCAACGGCCTTGAGCGATTCGATCGCCTCGATGATCTGCTCGTCCGTCTCCCCCATTCCGACGATCAGCCCCGAGCACGGGGAGAGCCCTGCACCACGCGCCTTGTCCACGGTGTCGACACGGTCGGCGAACGTATGAGTCGTGCAGATATCGGGGTAGAGAGATTCGGCAGTGTTGAGGTTGTGGTTGTACGCGTCGACACCGGCGTCCTTGAGTCGCTGTGCCTGACCGTCCTTGAGGAACCCGAGGCAGGCGCAGACCTCGACGTCGGGACTGGATGTCTTGATCTCCTCGACCATCCCCGAGACGCGCTCGACGTCCCGGTTCGAAGGACCGCGTCCGGACGCGACGAGGCAGACCCGCGAGGCTCCCCCTGCCAGACCGAATTCCGCCTGCCGCTTCGCCTCATCCTTCGGCAGCCATGAGTACTTGAGAATGTCGGCTTCTGAGCCCAAACGCTGCGAGCAGTATCCGCAGTCCTCCGGGCAGAGTCCCGATTTGAGGTTGACGAGGTAGTTGACCTTGACGCGATTGCCGAAATGTTCGCGGCGCAGCCGGGAGGCAGCGGCGACAAGGTCGAGGAGGTCCTCGTCGGACGACGACAGGATCGTGCGGGCATCGGAGGCGGTGGCCGAATCGCCGGCGAGCACGCGCTCGGCGAGTGTTTGATAGCTATCCATGTTGTCATTATTGAACACTGTTCAATAGAGTGCCAAATCACACTCTCCGCCCGAACAGGCAGAATGGTGTGATGACTTACGCGCTTCTCACCGCCCGCGATCATCCCCGGTTCGTCGAAGGCACGGACGACCCGCGCCTCGCCGAGGCGGACGGACCGGCCGCACTCCTCGACGTCGACAGCGATGTTGCCGACTCTGGAGCACCGCCGCTCGGCGAATGCATCAGTGCTCCCTGCCGTCCCCTCGCCTACCGCGAGATCGGTGGCGAATGGACGGAGGTCGGCTTCGAAGCCGCCGACCATTGGAAGCAGATGGGCCCGGACCTGCGCAGCCGCCTCGTCGCGGACCATCTCGCGACGCTCGACGTCGCCGAGTTCAAACAGGCGACGAACGGCGGCAGCGCCTCGATCATCACGAACAACTGGGTCTACTCCGGCCAGCCGCGGATCTATCGGGTCGCAGGAGCCCTGCGTGATTTCGTCACCGTGTTCGGACAGCTCGCTCGCGCCTGATGTGCAGCACTCGGTGTGCCGCCTTCATCGCCTGCCCGGGCCGAGCGAAACGACTTTGACAGTATTCGCCCCACACCGATGACCTGCATCGGACCGATGCCCTCTCGGCCCTCTGCGTCCAAGGACGGACAGCACATGGCACATCAGAGATCGAGCCCAACTCTCCTGAGTCCGCCTCCCACTCCCCTGAGTCGACGATCGGTGCTCATCGGTGGTTCGGCGGCTTGGGCATCCAGCGCATGGTGCTCGACCACGCGGAGAGACTCGAGGACGCACTCGACCTCTTCGACGACCACAATGTCGATTTCACCGGCGGGCCAGGACTGCACTATCTGATCGCCGACGGCACGGGGGCGAAAGCCGTCGTCGAATACGACGCCGGCACGATGCAGGTCGTCCGTCCTCCGCAGGGGCAGCCGTGGATGTGCTTGGAGAACGTCCACATGTCCATGACGTCCGAAGATCAGCGCAGCGGACAGTGGCGCTACTCCACCTGCGCGGACACGCTCTCGGCCGCCGCCGGGAAGGTTTCCGTCAACGAGGCGGTCGGCCTGCTCGACGATGTGCGCCAGGCCCACACTCAATGGCAGTGCGTCTACGACCTCGGCGAAGGCACCCTGCGGGTGATCGCGGAGAAGTCACACGACTTCACCCTCTCCAGCTGATCGCTCGAGCTCTGGCTTGGGGAACGTTCACATGCCCGCGGACACCTGTGCTTCGTCGTGACGGTCCCGGTTCTCGACGATCTCCGCGACATTGGCTTCTGCCCACGTCCGGAGCGCGGCCACGGGTTCCTGCAGTGACCGGCCGAGGTCGGTGAGCGAATACTCCACCCGCGGCGGCACCTCGGCGAAGACCTCGCGTTCGATGAGGCCGTCGGCGACAAGCGACCGCAGGGTCGAGGTCAGCACCTTCGGAGTGATTCCGCCGATGGCCAGACGGATCTCGTTGAAGCGCTTCGGACCGGCATCGAGGATGTCGACGATGAGCACCGTCCACTTGTCCCCGACTCGATCGAGCACCACTCGGGTCGGGCATTCGGGGTCGAAGGCATCGCCTTCCCATCGAACTCTCACGCTCATGGCCCAATAGTATCCTTGAGGTACTCGATATCCCAAAAATATCTTAGGAAGGTCAGACTACGACTTCCACCGTGCATCGCAGGCGCGCTGCACGTCGAACGAAGGGACTCTTATGAAGATCGCACTCTTTGGAGCATCGGGAATGATCGGCTCGCGCGTCGTCGCGGAGGCGGCCTCCCGCGGGATCGAGGTCACCGCCATCACCCGTTCCGGCACCGAGGTGGCGGGAGCCGCCCGTTCGCTGACCGGCGATATGGCCGATGCGGAACTCGGAGCACGCTTGGCCGCCGACCATGATGTCATCGTCTCCACAACCGGTCCCAGCCGCACGGGCGGAAACCACCAGGAATGGCTCGACGCTCTGTCGACCGTGGCGAAGGCCAGCGGTGAGACCCGACTGTTCGTCGTCGGCGGTGCCGGTTCCCTGTTCGCCGGGGACACGATGCTCAAGGACACCGAGGGCTTCCCTCCCGCGTACAAGGCCGAATCGGAGACCGGCACCAAGGCACTCGAACTGCTGCGTGCGGCGAACCCGTCCCCGTGGACGCTCATCTCCCCCGCACCGGAGATCGCTCCGGGTGAGCGCACCGGTTCCTACAATGTCGAGCTCGAGGTGCCAGCGGGCGACTCGATCTCGGCCGAGGACTTCGCTGTGGCCATGGTCGATGAGATCGCCGAGCCCAAGCACATCGACGCCCGCTTCACCGTGGCGAACTGAGCAGGGCTCACTCACTGCAGCGTCTGCAGATATGACTGACGCCGGGGATGCGATTGCATCCCCGGCGTCAGTCGTCTCATCAGGGCGTATCGCCGGATGGCACCGGCTGCCTCGAATCAGGCCTTGGCAGGCTCCTTCTTCGGAGCCGGCTTCGAGTTCGCGGCCTCGACGAAGTTCTTGCGCGGAACATCGAGGTCTGCCAGCGGCATGACGTCGCGGCCGAGGACGGCGTTGAGGAACCAGTTGCCGAAAACCTTAACCTTGCGGTCCATGGTCGGGATGGCGTAGCCGTGGTACGCCCGGTGCATGAGCCAGGCGAGAATTCCGCGGGCTTCGAAATCGCCCATCTGCGACACACCCTTGTACACGCCCAGACCGGCGACCGTACCGATGGTCTTGTGGAAGTACTGCTTGAACTCGGTCTCTCCGCGCAGTGCGGCGAGCACGTTGGCAGCCAGCACGGGAGCCTGACGCACAGCGTGCTGAGCGTTGGGCACGCAGAAGCCTGCCACTCCGCCGCCAGACAGGTCGGGAACAGCGGCGTTGTCGCCGGCGGCCCAAGCACCCTCGACGACTCCGTCATCGCCTTCGACCCGCAGGTCGGCGCGCACGGTGACGTTGCCGCGTTCGTTGATCGGCAGGTCGGAGTCGATGAGCATCGGATTGGCCTTGACACCGGCGGACCAGACGATCGTGTCAGCGTCGAACTCTTCGCCGTTCGAGAGCTTGATGTGCTTGTCGGTGCAGTCCTGGAGGAAGGTCTCGAGGTAGACGTCGATTCCGCGTTCGCGCATGTGCTCGACGACCCAACGGGCCTGAGCCTCGCCGACCTCGGGCATGACGCGGCCGAGAGCCTCGACGAGGACGAAGCGGACATCGGCTTCGGTCAGCGTCTCGTACTGGGCGATGGCCGAACGGACCATGTCCTCGAGCTCGGTCAGCAGCTCGATGCCGGCGAATCCGCCGCCGACGAACACGAAGGTCAGAGCCTTGCGACGCTCTTCGTCATCTTCCATCAGAGCGGCGTCGGCCAGGCGGGACAGCAGGTGGTCGCGCAGGGCGACGGCTTCTTCGATGCGCTTGAGCGCGATCGCGTTCTCCTTCAGGCCCGGGATCGGCAGCGCACGGGCAACCGAACCGGAGGCGAGGATGATGTGGTCGTAGTCGAGTTCGAACGCTTCATCGTTCTCGGGTTCGATGGTGGCGAACTTCTCGGCGTGGTTGATCGAGGTGACCTTCGCGGTGATGACCTCGGCACCCGGCAGGTTGCGGCGCAGCGGCACCACAGCGTGACGGGGCTCGATCGACCCTGCTGCCACCTCGGGGAGGAACGGCAGGTAGGTCATGTACGGGTTGGGATCGACCACAGTGACGGTGGCTTCGCCCCGACCGAGGTTCTTCAGCAGATTCTGAGCGGCGAGCAGGCCGACAGAGCCGCCGCCGACAACGAGGATTCGTGGACGCAGTTTTGAGTTTCTGATGAGTGCCATAATCCCATGCTAGACCCTTGTGAAAACTTTCACTAATTGTTTGTCTCACGGACTCGAACGCCCCAGATCAGAGCAGTTCCGTCTCCCGGTTTCAGCGTCGACGGCGGGCGAAGGAGACGACCGAGGTGATCATGAGGACCAGGGCGATCAGGGCACCGGCACCGAGAACGGCGAAGCCGAGAGTCGGTGTCGATTTCCTGGCGACGATGTCGGTCGGTGCGAGAGCTTTCGGACTCTCGGACTCATCCGGAGCGGCGGTTTCGGTCTCTTCGGCCTTCGCATCCCCGCGACGATGCATCTTCACCCAATCCGCCAGCTCATCCTCGGCGGAGGAGACGTTTTTGGGCACTTTCGCTTTGACCGCCCCCTGCGGGTCGACGCGGCCCCAGCCGACGATCGGGTCGGGCTTGCCCTTCTTGCTCACGCCCTTGTGACCGTCGACCGGTTCGGCGCTCGACTGCAGTTTGGCGCGGACCTCATCGGCGCTGAGGTCCGGGTTCTCGGAGCGGATGAGCGCTGCCACACCGGAGACGATAGGAGCGGCGAATGAGCACCCCTGACCTTCGGCGTAGCCGCCGCTGTAGTAGGGGATGGGAATGTCCTCGGCCGGGCCCATGAGGTCGACGGCGGTGCCGGGGGCGGTGGAGTCGTGAAGGACCTTTCCGTTCTGGTCGAGTCCGCCCACCCCGATGACGCCGGGGACCGTCGACGGCGACCACGCCTGGGTCGCTCCCTGTGAGGCGTTGCCGACGCAGGCGACGACGAGCACGTCCTTCTTGTAGGCGTAGGCGAAGGATTCGTCCCAGCTCTCGGGCCAGCCCGGATCGTCCCATCCCAAGGACATGTTGATGACCTTCGCACCGGAGTCGACGGCCCACCGGATGGCCTGATCGGCCTGTTCTCGAGTCGATCCGGATTCCTTCGGGCGGTCGGGGCCCAGCCACATCGACGCCGACAGGATCTCTGCGTCCGGGGCGACGCCGGTCGGTCCGGCACCGACTCCTCGGCCGGCGATGACTCCGGCCACGGCGGTGCCGTGGTGGATGGTGGTCTTCCCGCCGATCGGGGTCTGTCCGTCCTTGCCCAAGCCGCTGAAGTCCTTCGACTTCGTCACCACGCCCTTGAGGTCTTCATGGTCGGAGTTGACGCCGGAGTCGATGACCGCGACCTTCACGCCCTTGCCCGTGGACTTCTTCCAGACCGCGTCGATGCCGTAGCCCTTGATGAACCACTGGCCGGGCCCGGCCTTCGGTGCGGCAATGACCGGCTGGGTGGTGCCGACGACGAGTCCGAGGACGACGGTCGCGACGGCGAGGAGTCGGGCGGCGGCTCTCACGAGCTCGTCAGCGCGAGATCGAGCGCGGTCCCGTCGAGGATGTCGGTTTCGGAGATCCGAATGTCGAGTGATCCCCCGGCAGCCGCCACTGCCTGGTCGAAGCGAGCGACGATCCGGGCGAAGAGCAGCGATCCGGCGCCGATGACATCGACGCGCCCGGGGTGCATATACGGCAGATCCGTGCGGGCCTGCCGGTCCATGGCCAGCAGCTTTCGGGATTCGTCTGCCACATCTGCGACGCTGATATGCGCTCCGTGGATGCGCTCTCGCTGGTAGCTCTCGAGCCCGAGCACGCCTGCGGTGATGGTGGTGACGGTGCCGGCGACTCCGATGAATGTGCGTGGTGCGGAGAAGTCGACGATACGGGCTGCCTGGTCGAGCTGGCCGTCGATATCGGCAAGTGCCGCCTGGATCTGAGCGTCGTCGGGTGTCTCGACGGGCATATGGCGCTCGGTCAGACGCACCGACCCGATGTCCATACTCACTGCCGCTCGGACATCATCGTGGCCGAGGACGAGTTCGGTCGATCCGCCGCCGAGGTCCATGACGACATACGGTCCATCGGCATCCGTGAGCCCGGCAGTGGCGCCGAGGAAGGACAGTCGGGCCTCTTCCTCACCGGCGATGACGTCGGGGACGACGCCGAGAACCGAGAAGATCCCGGCGAAGAACTCATCCCGGTTCTTCACGTCGCGGCTGGCCGAGGTCGCGACGAATCTCAGCTTCTCCGGCTGGTAGTCGGCGGCCACCTCGGCGAATTCCTTCGCCACGGCGAAGGTGCGCTCGAGCGCCTCGGCAGCGAACTCGCCGGTGGCGTCGACGCCTTGGCCGAGGCGGACTATCCGGGTCTCACGGCGCAGGTCCGTGAGGGTGCCGTCGGCGGCGACATCGGCGATGAGCAGACGCAGGGAGTTCGTCCCGCAGTCGAAGGCGGCAACACGCATGGCAGGTCCTAGTCGGTCGGTTCCGGGGTGGCAGCGGCCTCGGCCAGCGGCGGCACATCGCTCATGAACGACAGCGCGCGATCACCGATCGGGTTGACACCGAGCCCGGCGGACAGCGAATGCCCGACGAGGGCGTGGAGGCATTTCACCCGGTTCGGCATTCCGCCGGCGGAGTAGTCCTTGATCTCCTCGACTTCCGCGAGGCCCGCTGCGGACCTGATCTCTGAGCGCACGTCGAGGTAGGCACGGTGCGCGGCGGCATAGGCGGCGGCAAGTTCCTCGTCATCGCGAATCTCGGCGGTCCACTCGGCCATGATTCCCGATGCTTCCAGCCGTGAGCATTCGGCCACATAGGCGGGATGGGTGAGGTAGAAGGTCGTCGGGAACGGAGTGCCGTCTTCGAGGCGGGGGGCCGTGGCGACGACGAGCGGCTCACCGGCGGTGCTGCGAGCGGCGATGCCGACGACGCCCCGGGGAATGCGTCCGAGTTGGTCTTCGAGGACTGCGAAATCCGCCTCGGTGCACTCTGTGATCATCAGCTCTTCTCCACGGTGTTTCCGGTCTCCTGAATGGACTCCAGCAACTCAAGGTACCAGGCCTGCTTGCGAACCGGCCGTGCGGACTCGGTTTCGTCGTCCACAGCTTCTTGGTTCGTGACGATGACCGCGTTCTTGCCCTTCTCCACGTAGTACTGGTCTTCACGGGCCTTGCGCTTGATGTAATCGGGGTCCCTGAGGTTCTCGTTTTTCTCCTCGAGGCTCTTGACCTCGGCCTTCGTCGTCTCGATCTCCTCGTTGAGGGCGGCGATCTGCTGGGCCTGCTTGAGGGCGGCGTTCAGGGGCGAGAGGAAGGCGAGGAGGACGGCGGCGATGACGAGGAGGAAGATGCCCGTGCGCAGCGATATGCGGCGGCTCCGCGCCTCGGCGTCCGTGCCGGCATCGGCTTCGATGACCGGTTTCGGGCGTCGACGAGGGGTGGCTTTGCCAGGAGCCGATTTCGGGGCACTTCGTCTGGGCTTGCTCGGGACCATGCTTCTTTCCTCTGCGACTGGGGATCGGGGAAGAGTGTCGCAACATCTCCAAGTGTGCCGTGTCCGCATTCTCTGCGCGAGGATTTCGGGCCCGTGGCGTGTTCGGTTCTCACGTATCTTCCATCACGTTGCAGCGTGCTCGCTGACCCTCAGCATCCGGAGCCTCCCCTCACCTTCACCGCCACTCCCTCCCGGCGGCTGCTTCTCCTACACCTGGCAACGCACCCCTCACCGTTCACGGCAAACCCGCTCGTTCCTGCAGTGGGTTATGCGGCCAACGGTGATGCATGCCCGCAATCTCTTTCCCTCAGACCTCCGATGCCTGCCGATCGCTCCGCGCAAACCTCAACTATCCACAAGGCTATCCACACCGCGAGGTTGATCTATTGTCTTTTGTTGTCATTAGGCCCACTTCAGTGACATGTACAAACTTCTGAGCACCGAGGAAATCGTCCGACTCGGATTCAACCACGCGGACATCCGCGACGAGGTCAACGAGCTCAACGCTTCTTCGTCTGGGCACTTCAGTCAACGGGCCGATCAGAGAACGGACGGTTCGAAACCCGACCCGCCGGAGGAGATCGACTCGCACAGCTCGGCGGCTCTCATCCACGGCCTGCCTGTCCCCTCCCCCGTCACACACCAGATCGAGGTCGTCCTCCCCGGCGTCAACCGTCGCTTCAAGAGCATCCATGTCCGCGGCAATCAGATTCCCCAGGCTCATCGCGCCAGGATCGGGGGTGGCGAGCTCACCACGCTCGAACGCACACTCATCGACGTTGCCCGCAGCTGCAACCTCGACGTCTCCGTGCCCATGATCGATGATGCGCTGCACCGAGAGCTGACGACCAGAGAGAAGATCGTCACGACCCTCGCCCAATGTCTGGAGAAGCGCAACGGCTCCACAGTGCGGTTGGCCATCGACCTGGCTGATTCCCGTCGCGAATCCCCCACCGAGGCGGTCGCCGCCGGGCGCGACTCGTCATCGAGGGCATCGGCAAGCTGTATCTCGGCTCAGGTGTTCCCCGACAAGAGCTCGAAGCGGAATGTCGCCGATGGGCAGGCATGAGACGACTGGTGACAGATGATGGCACGAAAACCGACTACCGGCAGCTGGGAATCGTCGCGGCAGAGATGGGAGACCATGAGGTGGGGACGCCGGAGCGGCAGACGACGAGGCGGGGCCGGGCGATCGTTGTGATCGTCCGGCCCCGACTCGGGGAGTTCAGGACCCTGCTGACCTCAGGCTTCGAAGCGCGGGAAGGCGCTGCGGCCGGCGTAGCGTGCGGCATCGCCGAGCTGCTCTTCGATGCGTAGCAGCTGGTTGTACTTCGCGACGCGTTCGGACCGGGCCGGGGCACCGGCCTTGATCTGACCGGCGTTGGTCGCCACGGCCAGGTCGGCGATCGTCGTGTCCTCGGTTTCGCCGGAGCGGTGCGAGATCATCGTGGTGTAGCCGTTCGTCTGTGCCAGCGACACAGCGTCGAGGGTCTCTGTCAGGGTGCCGATCTGGTTGACCTTGACCAGCAGCGAGTTCGCCGTGGCATTGTCGATCCCGCGCTGCAGACGCTCGGGGTTGGTCACGAACAGGTCGTCGCCGACGAGCTGGACCTTCGACCCGATCGTCTCGGTCAGGGTCGCCCAGCCGTCCCAGTCGTTCTCATCGAGGGGGTCCTCGATCGACACGAGCGGGTACTTCGCCAGCAGCTCTTCGTAGTAGGCGGCCATCTCCTCGGCGGTCTTCTTGCCGCCTTCGAACTCGTAGGCTCCGTCGGAGTAGAACTCCGAGGACGCCACGTCGAGGGCAACGGCGATATCGCGTCCGGGACGGTGCCCGGCGATGTCGATGGCCTCGATGATGAGGTCGAGTGCCGCAGCGTTGGAGTCGAGGTTCGGAGCGAAACCGCCCTCGTCGCCGAGCCCGGTCGCGAGTCCGCGCTCCTTGAGCACGCCCTTGAGCGCGTGGTAGACCTCGACGCTCCACTGCAGCGCTTCATGGAAGCTGGCGGCGCCGATCGGGGCGATCATGAATTCCTGGATGTCGACGTTCGAGTCGGCATGGGATCCGCCGTTGAGGATGTTCATCATCGGCACGGGCATGACGTGTGCGTTCGGTCCGCCCAGGTAGCGGTAGAGAGGCAGATCGGCCGAGACCGCTGCCGCGCGAGCCACGGCCAGAGAGGTTCCGAGCATCGCGTTCGCGCCGATGCGGGACTTGTTGTCGGTGCCGTCGAGTTCGATGAGCGCCTGGTCGACGAGACGCTGATCGTCGCTTTCGAGCCCGACGACGACTTCGTGGATTTCGTCGACGACGGCGTCGACGGCCTGGGTGACGCCCTTGCCCAGGTAGCGCTCCGGATCACCGTCGCGCAGCTCCACGGCTTCGAACTCACCGGTGGAGGCACCGGAGGGGACTCCGGCGCGACCGACGGACTCATCGGCCAACAGCACTTCCACCTCGACGGTGGGATTTCCCCGGGAATCCAGGATTTCACGGGCGTTTGCGGCAACGATCTCGGCCACTGAGTACTCCTTAGCATTCGGTTTCACATGGGGAACATGTGCCTGCAGGACAGCTTAATGCACCGCGCGTCCGGGCTCACCCTCGGTCCGAGCCCCGGTTGGACTCGGAATCGAGCAGGCAGTGCCGCAGTCGTTCGGGCGTCGCCGGGTCCATCCCGTGCGCGAGCAGGTAGGCTTCGACTCCCCCTGGCACTCCCCCGTCCTTCGCCGAGGCGGCCCCGTGCTCGGCTGCGATCCGATCGAGGATCTCGTGCATGAGTTCGGCAGGGGCGGCAGTGGCCGTCGCAGCGAGGTTGCCGGAGATGCCTGCATCGGAGAAGTTCCGGGTGATCGCTTCCAGGAATCCCCCGGACAGGTGGGTGGAGGTGATGGCGTATTCGGCGACGATCTCCTCGCGTCCCACGCCGAGGAGCTCGAGCAGGAACGCTCCGATCACACCGGTGCGATCCTTCCCGGCAGAGCAGTGGAAGACCACGCCTTCGGTGCAGTGTTCGGCGATCAGATCGACGGCGGCGGCCAGCCGGTGGCCGAAGTGGGCGATCATGAGTTCGTAGATGCGGCCGAGGCTCCGGTCGCGCAGATCAATTCCGGTCGCCTCGGCGGCGGCTTTCATCTCTTCCCTGCTCAGCGGTCGGCTGGGGAAGAAATGGTCGTCGAAGACCGGCAGCTCGATATGGCGGACGCCGAGGTCACCGAGCGCATCGGGCAGCTTCGCCCGCTCGCCGATATCGCGCAGATCGATGACGGTGCCGATGCCGAGTCCGCCGATGTCGGCGCGCGCCCGATCGCTCAGCTGCGCCAGACCGTCAGCCCGGAACACCTTCCCGGATCGCACTCGATGCTCCCCCGCCTCGGTGACGGGTCCTCCGAGGTCACGGAAATTGAAGGTGCCTTCGATCTCGAGTCTCTCCAGACTCATGGGGTTCTGTCCTCGTCCCGCACCGCGGCCTTCTCCTCTGCTTTGATCCGACGGTATTCGCGTTCGACGTCATCCAACGATGCCATCTCGTCCCCGGAATCACCGGTGAACGCCAGGGGATGACGACGGATGAGTTTGGCCTCGAGGCCATCGATGATGGCACCGAGGCTGTGCCCGTATACCTGCCCGCTCCTCTCATCGAGCAGGGCGGAGTGGAAGAGCACCTGGTAGAACACATCGCCGAGCTCTTCGATGACGGCCGCCCGGTTCTCGGGCGTGGGTGCTGTCGTGAAATCCTCGAGAGCATCGATGAGTTCGTCGGTCTCCTCCCGAGCGTACTTCTCCAGGCTCTGGTGATCCTGCCGGCTCGACCAGGGGCAGCGTCGCCGCAGAGCCGCCATAGCGTCGATCACCGGTTGCAGCCGCGGTTCGGCCTGACTCGGTCCGATCCGGTCCGTTCCCTGATCGTCACGTTCACCCACGAAAGATCCTCCTGCCGCCACGAAAGGCCCTCACCACAAGCGGTGAGGGCCGGTTCGCCGGTCACTTCGAGAATTTGTCCTTGACCGATGAGCCGAGGTCCTTGACCGACTCGCCGACGTCCTTGGTCTTGGCCTTGAGCTGGTCGGTGGCGCCTTCGGCCTTGAGCTGATCGTCACCGGTCACATCGCCGATGGTCTCCTTGGCACGACCGCCGAGTTCTTCGGCTTTGTTCTCGAACTTGTCGTCAACACCCATGGTGATTCTCCTTAGCAGACGGCTGAGTGAAATGCACTTGCTGCGGATGCCTCCGCGCTTCGCACTCTACGCCACTGCACTGACACGCGGGCCGGTCGACGATGAACAGTCGGCGAGTTCTCAACCGTTCTTCGCAGCACCGGCTTCCTTGACCTCCGCGGTTTCGGACTCGATGACCGGCAGGATCGCGTCGAGGAACTGGTGAGCCCACCGCAGAACGTCCGAATCGGTCATCTCCTTGGAGTCGAATCCGCTGCCGGCCATCGGCTTGGGCACGAGGACCGAGCGCAGCGCCGGTTTGAGCAGCGACTTCGGATACAGGCGTTTGAGCCGGACCACTTGGGAGTCGGAGAGTTCGACGGGTCCGAAGCGGATGAAGTTGCCCTGCATGACGATGTCGTTGACCCCGGAGGCTCGGGCGCGGATGCGCAGCCTGGCCACATCGGCGAGGACGCCGACGGGTTCCGGATAGGGGCCGTAGCGGTCGGTGAGTTCGTCGAGCACCTCCTGCAGCTGCGTTTCGTCGGTCGCCCCAGCAAGCTTCCGATAGGCCTCGAGTCGCAGTCGTTCGTGATCGACGTAGTCGGCCGGCAGGTGGGCGTCGACGGGCAGTTCGATGCGCATGTCGGCCTCGGGCTCGGTCTCCTCACCGCGGAACTTCGCCACGGCCTCGCCGACGAGGCGAACGTAGAGGTCGAAGCCCACACCTTCGATATGGCCCGACTGCTGACCGCCGAGCAGGTTGCCGGCTCCGCGGATCTCGAGGTCCTTCATCGCCACCTGCATTCCGGCCCCCAGTTCGGTGTGCGCGGCCAGGGTCGTCAGACGGTCGTGTGCGGTCTCGGTCAGCTGCGTGTCCGGCGGGTAGAGGAAGTAGGCGTAGGCACGTTCGCGTCCACGGCCCACACGTCCGCGCAGCTGATGCAGTTGGGAGAGCCCGTAGCGGTCGGCATTGTCGATGATGAGCGTGTTCGCATTCGCGATGTCGATTCCGGTTTCGACGATCGTCGTGCACACGAGCACGTCGTACTTCTTCTCCCAGAAGTCGACGATGACCTGTTCGAGTCGGGTCTCGTTCATCTTGCCGTGGGCGATGGCGATCCGCGCTTCGGGCACCATTTCGGCGATATGGCCGGCGACGGCTTCGATATCGCGGACCCGGTTGTGGATGTAGAAGACCTGACCTTCGCGCATGAGCTCGCGTCGGATCGCGGCCTTGATCTGCTTGTCCTCGCGTTTGCCCACATAGGTCAGCACCGGGTGCCGCTCCTCCGGCGGTGTGGCCAGGGTCGACATCTCGCGGATGCCGGTCACGGCCATCTCCAGGGTGCGCGGGATCGGGGTCGCTGACATGGCGAGGACGTCGACGTTCGTCCGCAGCGCCTTGAGCGTCTCCTTGTGTTCGACTCCGAAGCGCTGCTCCTCGTCGATGATGACGAGTCCGAGTTCCTTGAAACGCACTTCGCCGCTGAGCAGTCGGTGGGTGCCGATGACGAGGTCGAGCTTGCCGTCGGCCAGATCCTCCTTGACCTTCTCCGATTCCTGCTTTGTCTGGAACCGGGAGAGTGCGCCGATGGTGACGGGGAATCCGGAGTAGCGTTCGGCGAAGGTCTCATAGTGCTGTTGGACGAGCAGTGTGGTCGGCACGAGCACGGCGACCTGTTTGCCTTCCTGGATCGCCTTGAACGCGGCGCGGACCGCGATCTCCGTCTTCCCGTAACCGACATCGCCGCAGATCAGACGGTCCATCGGCACGGTCTTCTCCATATCCGATTTGACCTCGTCGATGGTGGTCAGCTGATCGGCGGTCTCGACATAGTGGAAGGCGTCCTCGAGTTCGCGCTGCCAGGGAGTGTCCGGACCGAACGCGTGACCGACCGTGGCCTGGCGGGCCGAATACAGGCGGATGAGCTCCCCGGCGATCTCCTTGACGGCTTTGCGGGCTTTCGCCTTCGTCGTCTGCCAGTCGGCGCCGCCCATCTTGTTGAGGTTCGGGCTCTCCCCGCCGACATAGCGGGTGACCTGGTCGAGCGCATCGCTGGGGACGTAGAGGCGGTCGCCGGGCTGTCCGCGTTTGGCGGGCGCGTATTCGATGATGAGGTATTCGCGGGTGTGCTTGTTCGCACCCCTGCCCGTGGTCCGCTGCGTCATCTCGACGAATCGTCCGACGCCGTGCTGGTCGTGGACGACGTAGTCGCCGGGTGCCAGGTTGAGCGGGTCGACCTGGTTGCGTCGACGGCGGGTGGGCAGCTTGCGCATGTCCCGCGTCGAGGTGGCCGCCGCCCGACCGAGCACATCGGCTTCGGTAAGCACGGCGAGCTTGAGATCGTCGAAGACGAATCCGCCGAAGGAGGCGGCCGTCGTCACGGTCACCAGGGCTTCGGGCAGATCGGTGGGGTCATCGACGAAGGCGGCGGGCACTCCGGCTTCGGAGAACACCTCAACCATACGTCGGCCGGGCCCCTGGCCCTCGGTGAGCACGAGGATGCGCCACCGGTCGTGGATGAGTCCCTTGACGTCGGCGAGGATCGCTTCGACGTCGCCGGCATAGCCCTTCGGGATGCGCGCGGGAACGGAGAAGATGTTCTCCTCGGGGCCGGCGAGCTCCTCGTCGGCGGCGAATCCGCCGATCTCCCACCAGGCCAGGCCGATGAGGCGAGCGCCGTCGGCCATCTCGGCCACGGTGCGGAAGCTGGCGGCCGACAGGTCGATCGGGGTCTGCCCCCCACCGGCGGCTCCGGTCCAGGCGGCTTCGAGGAATTCGTTCGTCGTCTCCACGAGATCCGCGGCGCGGGCGTCGACGCGTTCTGGTTCGGTGATGATGATCTTCGACGTGGGCGGCAGCAGAGCGATGAGCGGCTCCATCCCGTCGGCGAGGACGGCGGTGAGCGACTCCATGCCTTCGACGGCGACCCCGCCGGCGATCTTGTCGAGCATATCGGCGGCGCTGGGGACCTCCTCGGCGAGTTCTGCGGCCCTCTTCCGCACCGAATCGGTCAGGAGCAGCTCCCGGCACGGCGGTGCCGACAGGTCCACGGGTGCGTCACCGTCTTCGGTGGGAATGGAGCGCTGGTCGCTGACGGAGAATTCGCGGATCTCGTCGACCTCGTCGCCGAAGAACTCCACACGAAGCGCCCGCTCGGACGTCGCCGGGAAGATATCGACGATACCGCCGCGCACAGCGAATTCGCCGCGTCTGGAGACCATGTCGACGCGGGAGTACGCGAGTTCGGTGAGCCGTTCGGCCAGGGCATCGATCTCACATTCGTCGCCGACGGCGAGCTCGACCGGTTCGATGTCGCCGAGCCCCTTGGCCAGGGGCTGGAGGAAGGCGCGCACGGGCGCGATGATGAAAGTCAGCTCTCGACCGGGAGTGGGATGGGCCAGGCGGCGCAGCACCTCGAGACGCTGACCGACGGTGTCCGAACGCGGCGACAGCTTCTCGTGCGGCAGGGTCTCCCAGCTGGGGAAGATCGCGATCGACGCCGATGGCACCCAGTCGGCCAGCGCCTGGGCGAGGTCTTCGGCCTCACGCGTCGTGGCCGTGACGATGAGCTGCGGCGCCGAGGCCCCGTCGGGGGTGACGGTGCGGCGCAGGATCGACGGCCACAGTCCCTTGATCGCATCGATCGTTCCACCGGCGGTGTTCGCGTCGTTGAAGGCCGCGACGAGTTCGGTGATGGTGGGATTCCGGCGGGTGAGATCAAGTCCGTTGAGCACCCGAACAGTCTAGGCCACGCAGCTGACACGACCCATTCGGCACACGAATCGAAACGGTGGAGGGGCGCGGGAGCCGAAAACGTGTGAGGATGAGCATATGGTCATGAAGAGAACAGTCCTTTCAGGATTGGCCGCAGCGGCTCTCCTGCTCACAGGGTGCACGGCCGATGCCGATGACGACATCGCCGTCGCCGAACGGTGGGACTTCCGCTCCCGCCCCGAACTCGCCCCGCCCAAGGTCGACATCGATTCCGGGTCCTTCCCCGACGACAACGGAGAGCTGGAGACGTTCCTCGCTCCGAAGGGACAGACTCGGACCGATGACAAGTCCTGGGTGGGCGGCCTCATCCTCGACTCCGCCGGTGACCCGGTGTGGATCCGGAACGAGGCCGAGGCACTGTGGGATCTGCGCGTCCAGGAATATCAGGGGCAGCCGGTGCTCACCTGGTGGGAGGGGCTGGCCGAGACGCCGCACACCGCCGGTGAGGTCGTCATCGTCGACACCTCGTATCGGGAGATCGCCCGTGTCGGCATGGGCGGAGAGCTCCCCAAGGACACCTCAGACCTCCACGAGACGACTATCACCGCCGATGACACCATGTTCCTCATCTCCTATGTCAAGACGCAGACGGATCTGCGCTCCGTCGGCGGAGACGAGGACGGCTGGGCCTGGGAGGGAATCGTCCAGGAGGTCGACATCGCAACCGGTGATCCGCTGTTCGAGTGGCACTCCCTCGATGCCGTCCCCGTCGACCAGTCCGAGGCGGAGCTCAAGGACGGTGAGGGCACGAAGGACGACCCCTTCGACTACATCCACCTCAACTCCGTGTCCGAGGACGACGACGGCAAGTCCCTGCTCGTCTCGGCACGCAACACTCATGCGGTCTACCAGCTCGACCGAAAGAGCGCCGACCTCAACTGGGTCCTGGGCGGCAAGGCGACGGATTTCGAGATGGGCGACGGAGCACAGTTCGCGTGGCAGCACGATGCGCGGCGCCGCTCCGATGGAACGCTGACCATGTTCGACAACCACGCCGCGCCCCGGCTCGGTGACACCCGCGGTCTGCGCCTCGACGTCGATGAGAAGAAGAAGCGCGCCGAGGTGGTCACGGAGTATCCCGCCCCCGACGACCGTTCGTCGGGCAGTCAGGGCAACTTCCAAGAGCTGCCGGGCGGCAACGTCGTCCTCGGCTGGGGTTCGGAACCCTATGTCTCGGAGTACTCCAAGGACGGCAAGCTGCTCGCCGATCTGACCTTCACCGGCGGATCGAACTACCGGGCCTACCGGTTCGACTGGCATGCCCAGCCGACCGTTCCCCCGACCGCGACGAAGTCGCAGCCGCAGGCCGACATCACCCGCGTGCACATGAGCTGGAACGGAGCCACTGAGGTGGCTTCGTGGAGAGTGCTCAGCGGAGACGACGAGGAGCACCTGGTCGAGAACACCGAGGTCGAACGCACCGGCTTCGAGACGGCGGCGGACATCACCCCGAACGGTTCGACGATCATCGTCGACGCTCTCGACGCCGACGGCAAGTCCCTCGGGTCGACCAGAGCGGAGTCCCGGAACAGATAGCTCCAGGGGCTTGCCGGGCCGTGAATATTTCGAGGCGATAACGTGCCTAACGGTACGATCACGATTGACCGGGCGGCCCGGATGTTCGGGGTTCTCCAATCTTCATCGCCCACAATTGGACCATGACCGACCACTCCCCTCGTTTCTCCGCCGAGGAATCCCGCCTCCTCTTCGGCTCTGACTCCACCGACTCCGGCGATCCCCGCAACGGTCGTTCCGCGAATCTCCCGGTCGCGCACCTGAACACCACAGTCGACCGGCCGCATCTGCTCTCCCGGTTCGCTCCGGTGCTGATCGTCCTGGCGGTGATGTGGGTCGTCGAGATCGTCGACGCGATCCTGCCTCTCGACCTCGACGCTTTCAGCCTGCAGTCATGGAATCCGCTCTCGCTCTACGGCTTGATCACCTCGCCGCTGCTGCATTCGGGCTTCGGCCATCTTCTGGCCAATACCTTCCCGTTCTTCGTCCTCGGCATCGTCATCGCGTTCGAGGGCAGGCGGCGCTTCTGGACGGTCACGGGCATGACGGCGCTCAGCTCCGGGCTCGGCGCATGGCTGACGACTCTGCCCGGCCAGCACATCGTCGGAGCGTCGGGCATCGTCTTCGGATTCTTCGGTTACCTCGCCCTGCGCACGTGGTTCACCGATGACATTCTGCGCAAGATCATCTACTTCGCGATCGGCCTGTTCATCTTCGTCACCTACGGGGCATCGATGATCTTCGGCATGCTGCCGCAGACCAACGACATCTCGTGGCAGGGCCACCTGTTCGGATTCGCCGGCGGCATCTTCGCCGCGTGGTGGCTGCACCGCCGCCCGGAGACGCAGAAGTCGGCCTGAATCCCGGGCAGCGCCCGCACCCTGATCAGCGGGAGTGGAACTTCTGCTGCATATCGGTGAGTCCGTTGACGATGAGCTCTTCGACGGCGTCGGCGAGGTCGGAGACGAAGATCGGCAGCATCGCGCGTTCGTCCTTCGAGAACGGGCGCAGCACATGATCGGCGGTGTCCTGGCGCCCCCGCGGACGTCCGACTCCTGCTCGCACCCGCAGATAGTCCTTCGTCCCCAATACCGAGGTCATCGAACGCAGACCGTTGTGTCCGCCCTCTCCCCCGCCGAGCTTGGCTCTGATGGCGTCGAAGGGGATGTCCACATCGTCGTGGACGGCGATGATTCGATCGGTGCCGATTCCATAGAAGTCAGCCAGCGCGCGCACCGGTCCGCCGGATTCGTTCATGTATCCCGTCGAGGTGGCCAGCACCACCCGCGGACCGGGCAGTCCGGGCACGCTGCCGCCGGGCAGCCGCCCGGTGCCGACGTTCGCGCGCAGCTTCGTCCGCGTCAGTGAAGTTCCGATGCGGGAGGCGAGTTCGGCGATGACCATCTGTCCGATGTTGTGCCGGGTCGATTCGTACTTGGGTCCGGGATTGCCCAGTCCGAAGACCAACCATGCGTCGTTCGACATTGCCGTCCTTGTCCGTCGTGTCCGTGCCCGATGACCGGGAAGTGATGCTGCTGCTCGCTGCCGGGCGAGTCAGCTGCCGGGTTCTCTCCTGACAAACATATTCGGTGGGCCGCCCACCGGGCGACCCACCGAACCGCGTAGTCAGTCAGTGCTCCTCACGGCACCTTTGGGTGCAGCGAGGAGCGAAGATCACTCCTCTTCGGAGGCCTCTTCTGCATCGGACTCCTCAGCAGCCTCGTCCTCGGTCGACTCTTCAGCAGACTCTTCCTCGGCATCGGACTCGGTGTCCATCTCGATCTCTTCGGAGACGTTGACGATGAGCTGCTCTTCGTCGGCGACGAGCTCGACGCCTGCAGGCAGCTCGACCTGACCGGCAAGGAGGTGCTCGCCGGCGGGACGGCCTTCGATGGAGACCTCGATGATCTCGGGCAGCTTGGTCGCATCGGCCTTGACGGCGATGGTCGACTCTTCCTGCGAGACCATGGTGCCGGGAGCGGCTTCTCCGACGACGTGGATCGGCACGTCGACCTCGATCTTCTCGCCGCGCTTGACGATGATGAGGTCGAGGTGTTCGATATCGCGACGGACGGGTTCGATCTGCACGTCACGCGCAATGGCGAGGACGTTCTTCGATCCGTCGGTGCTTTCGATCTCGAGCAGAGCGTTGGCGTGCTTGAGAGCCAGCATGGTGGCGTGGCCCTCGAGCGACACGTGCACGGGATCTCCGCCGTGACCGTAGATGACCGCGGGGATGCGTCCCGCGCGGCGGATGCGGCGCGCTGCGCCCTTGCCGAACTCGTTGCGAGCTTCGGCCAGAAGTTTGAAGTCAGCCATTTTCTTCCCTTCGTGGTGAACTTACCTTCGAGCACCACGGCGAAACAGCCTGAGCACCCACGCGAATCTCGAACCCCGTGGGCTCGCTTCGTGGGACAGGACCGCGTCGATCACGGAGACATCAGTCTCCCTCGCCGAGGCAACCAGGCTATTCTACGGCACCGTCTGTCTCGGCACCAATCCGAGAAGTCACGGCCGCAGCACACGCGTCGATTCCGGATTCGGTGAGAAGGATGTCGTAGTGGTTCGTCCCCTGCACGTCGACGATGTCCATCCGCGGCCATTGCCGAGCGAAGTCGTTGGTCGTCTCCGGCGGGTACAGGCCCGGTTCGGCGGCGACGAGGTCGCGTTCGGCGAAGAGGAAGACCACCTCGGCCTGGGAGTCATCACTGCCCATGACCGTGTCCAGGGCTTCCCGGTAGGCGGAGCCGGTGTACATATCGGCCGAATCGGCCTGCATAGCCTCCACCGAGGTCGACGGCTGGAACGAGTGATCGTCTTTGGCCGCCAGATCGTATACGAAGCTCTCGGTCGCCACGGTGTCGAGACCGTCGACGAACGCGGGATGAGCGGCGAAGAAGGCCAAGTACTCCTCCACACTGCCGAAGCTCATCGACAGCCGCTCGGCGGCCGGGCCGAGGACGGCGGCGATGAGGTCATCGGTGTCGAGGTCCTCGTCGTTGAGGTCATCGACCGGTCCGTCGCCATGGGACTGCCCCACCGGCAGGGGAAGGCCTCCGTCGATGAGGACGGGTCCGCGGAATCGGCGGGCCGCCTCGGCGCCGGTGTCGACGTTCTGCTCATCCGACATTCCGGCCAGGGTCATGGCGACGAACCCGCCCATGGAATGCCCGACCAGGGTGACCGGGCCCTCCGGGGCGAAGGCATCGAGAACGGCGGTGACATCCTGGGCGTGGGCGGCCATCCCGAACGGGCCGGGCAGGGTGCGTGAGTCGGCTCGTCCGCGCAGGTCGGGCCCGATGACGCGGACGCCGGGCAGGGCGGAGACGAGGCCCGCGAAGAACAGGTGGTTGGAGGTGATGCCGTGGATGACGCACACGGTGGGCACACGCCCGGGACCGCTCGCCACCGGCTCCCACACTCCCACGGACAGCTGTCCGCCGGGGACGTCCACGCGGTACCGGTTGTAATCGTGTGAGGACATCGTCCCTGATCCCTTCGCCGAAGTCTTGCCTCCAGTGTAGGACCTCACGGCAGTCCAGACGATGCGAACCCCGAGTCGCATCGGCTCGGGGTTCGCATCAGATCCGGCGCGATTGCGCGGATCACGGGGCCTCAGCCTTCGGGATCAGACTTCGAAGAGGCTCGTGACCGATCCGTCTTCGAAGACCTCGTGCACGGCACGGGCGATGAGCGGAGCGATGGAGAGCACGGTGAGCTTGTCGAAGATCTTGTCCTCACTCAGCGGCAGAGTGTTCGTGACGATGACCTCTTCGGCCACGGAGTTCGACAGACGCTCGACGGCCGGGCCGGAGAACACGGCGTGGGTGGACACGACGATGACGCCCTTGGCGCCGGCGGCCATGCAGGCATCGGCGGCCTGGACGATGGTGCCGCCGGTGTCGATCATGTCGTCGACGAGCACGCAGGTGCGCCCCTCGACCTCACCGACGACGCGGTTGGCCTTGGTCTCGTTCGGTCGGGTGATGTCACGGGTCTTATGGATGAAGGCCAGCGGCACTCCGCCCAGCGAGTTCGACCAGTTCTCGGCGACCTTGATGCGGCCGGCGTCGGGCGAGACCACGGCGAGGTCGCCGGGATACTTGTCCTTGACGTAGCCGGCGAGGATCGGCATCGCGATCAGGTGGTCGACGGGGCCGTCGAAGTAGCCCTGGATCTGCGCGGTGTGCAGGTCGACGGTGATGATGCGGTCGGCGCCGGCGGTCTTGTACAGATCGGCGACGAGACGGGCGGAGATCGGTTCGCGTCCGCGGTGCTTCTTGTCCTGCCTGGCGTACGGGAAGAACGGAGCGATGACGGTGATGCGCTTTGCCGAAGCACGCTTGAGCGCGTCGACCATGATCAGCTGCTCCATCAGCCATTCGTTGATGGGAGCGCAGTGGGACTGCAGGACGAAGACGTCGCTGCCGCGCACTGACTCGGAGTAGCGGACGTAGATCTCGCCGTTCGCGAAGTTGTAGATGTCGGTGGGGAGGAGTTCGGTCCCCAGATTCTCCGCGACTTGTTCGGCGAGTTCGGGATTCGCCCGACCGCTGACCAGGACGAGCTTCTTATCGCCCGCCGTCGTTATCTCATTCACTGATCCGTTCCCCTTCGGATGCGTTTTCGGCCGCCTGCGCTGCAGGCGTACCGGGACGGTTTGTCTGGACCCAGCCCTCCAGGTTGCGCTGCGGGGCCACCGAGATGGCCAGCGCTCCTGCAGGGACATCCTTGCGCACCGTCGTGCTTGCACCTGAGTAGGCGCCGTCGCCCACGGTGACAGGGGCGACATACATATTGTCCGAGCCCATGCGTGCATGCTTGCCGATGACGGTGCGGTGCTTGTTGACGCCGTCGTAGTTGACGAACACCGAGGCGGCTCCGATGTTCGACCCCTCCCCGATCTCAGCATCGCCGACGTAGGAGAGATGGGGCACCTTCGCACCCTTGCCGATATCGGCGTTCTTCGTCTCCACGAAGGTGCCGATCTTTCCGGACTCGCCGAGTTTGGTGCCCGGCCTCAGGTAGGCGAACGGTCCGACGTTGGCATCCGGGCCGACGACGGCGAGTTCACCGTGGGCGCGCACGACCTTGGCGTTCTCCCCCACTTCGGTGTCCTTGAGCGTGGTGTCGGGGCCGACGACGGCGCCGGCTCCGATGTCGGTGGCGCCCAGCAGCTGGGTGCCCGGCAGGATCGTCGCATCGGCGGCGATGGAGACGTCGACGTCGATCCACGTGGTGTCGGGATCGATGATGGAGACTCCGGCACGCATGAACTTCTCACACTGCCGGCGGTTGAGCTCTTTGCCGAGGTTCGCCAGCTGCACACGGTCGTTCGCTCCCTCGACCTGCCACAGGTCGTCGGTGGCGGTGGCGGCGACGGACAGACCAGCCTGGCGGGAGAAGCCGATGACATCGGTGAGGTATTTCTCACCCTGCGCGTTGTCGGTGGTCAGAGAGGCCAGGCCCTGCCGCAGTGCGGAGGCGTCGAAGGCGTAGATTCCGGAGTTGATCTCACGGATGGCCCGTTCGGTCTCGCTCGCATCCTTCTGCTCGACGATGCTCAGCAGGGCCCCGTTCGCATCGCGGACGATGCGGCCGTACCCGGTCGGGTCGGCCACCTCGGCGGACAGGACGGTCACCGCGTTGGCGTCGGATTCATGGATCTCGACGAGCCCGTTGATCGTCTCCGTGGTCAGCAGGGGCACATCGCCGTAGGTGACGACGACAGTTCCGCTGAGGTCCTCGGGCAGCTGTGTCAGTGCGCATTCGGTGGCCCGTCCGGTG
Source organism: Brevibacterium sp. VCM10 (assembly GCF_000583215.1). NCBI lineage: Bacteria > Bacillati > Actinomycetota > Actinomycetes > Micrococcales > Brevibacteriaceae > Brevibacterium > Brevibacterium sp. VCM10. The sequence goes on along the minus strand of NZ_JAJB01000021.1, from coordinate 848 downwards.
CCCGGAACGTCATCCTGGTCGGCGATGAGCAGGCTCCGCTGGGAGGACACGGGAAGGGAGTCGAGGTGGGCGACGAGCTGATCGCGCTCGTGGCGGACGACGACGATGAGGTGTTCGGGAGAGGTTCCCGCCGCGGCGGCGACGGAGTGGTGGAGCAGGGAGCGGCCGCCGATGGGATGCATCACCTTGGGAAGAGCCGACTTCATTCGAGTGCCTTGGCCCGCTGCCAGAACGATGACGGCGGTCGGATGAGTCTGCGACATAGTTGAATCCTTCGCATGTCGGGTTGGGCCAGCTCCGCCCATAGGATTCGAACCTATACTGCACGGCTCCAAAGGCCGGCGTGCTGCCATTACACCAGGGCGGAACAGCGTGCACCAGTAGAGGGGCCCGCGCTCACGAGACACCATCATGCCACTACGATTAACTGTATGGAAATTCTACGCGAGATTCTGCTGACCCTGCATCTGCTGGGCATGGCCATCATCGTCGGCGGCTATTTCACCGTCGTCCGCTCCCCCAGAGTGATGCCCGGTATGCTGCACGGCGCCTATCTGCAGCTGGTCACCGGCCTGCTGCTCGTGGGCCTGGCCGAGATGGGCGATGGCGATGTCAACCATATGAAGATCGGCATCAAACTGGTCGTGGCGATCCTCGTCACGGTCTTCGCCTTCATCGGCAATAAGAAGCAGAAGGCCTTCGCCGCCTCTGCCGCTGCCGAAGGCGGTACTGGCGTGAAGGTGGCGAACCCGTCGGCGACCATGGCTCACCTGGTGGTGGCCTTCGCCGTCATCAACGTCATCGTGGCCGTCTTCATCCACTGACCCACTAATTACTACCTGACGGCG
>NZ_JAJB01000020.1:0-90323 GCF_000583215.1 Brevibacterium sp. VCM10 | reverse complement strand
CACCGGCTCCGCAGAACGGGAAACCCCCGCGTACCGCTGGAACAAGCGGACCGCGGGGGTTTTCTCATCCCGCCATTTCCACTCATGAGCGGCTTCAAAATGCATGTGTGGTGATCTGGATCAGGGCGCATGAATTTTGAAGCCGCGAGTGCCGAGAACTGTGTTCGTCTCGACTTATGTTCGATGTAGTGAAAGTTCACCTGTTCGGGGTACGGTGATCGGCGTCCGCCCCGCGCCACCGGAGCTCACCAGCAGAGATGCTGCTCCGGCGACTACTGAGGAGAACTCCCATCGCTATGCCCCTGATCCGCAGGACAGCTCTGTCCGTTGCCGCCGCCGCTCTGGCGCTGACCCTGACCGCCTGCACATCCGGAGACGATGCAGAGGACCCGAACCCCGAGGGCACTGAGACCCAAGGAGCCGGCCAGGAGTCCGGCGAGGCCGCAGGATCGACCGAAGACACCGGATCCGCCGAGGCGGCCGGCCTCGATCCGAATGATCTTCCCGATCCCGTCGCCTCCCAGAAGATCCCCGCGACTGTCGAGGGCGATGACACGGCCACGATGACTGTCGCGCTGTTCCCGCTGAAGCGTCAGGGCGAAACTGTCGTGGCGCAGTTCGCGTTCACCGTGAACTCGGACAAGGCAGACGAGGATGATGACGGCGACGATCTCTACGGCTACCTCGGCGATGCAAGTTGGACTCCGTTCCTCGTCGACTCGCAGAATCTGCGCAAGCACCATGTGCTCAAGTACACCGTCGATCGAGCGCAGACCGGCTACCAGAGTACGAAGTTCAAACCCGGCCAGACCCACTACGCATTCGCTGTCTTCGCGGCCCCGCCGCCGGATGTGGATAAGGTCGAGGTCTCCGTCGTCGACGGAATGAACCTCGTCACCGGAGTGACGATCTCGTGAGGTCCGCAGTCTCCGGTCCTGCAGCGGTGATCCTTGCTGCCGGCATTGTCATCGCCGGCCCACCCGCATTCGCGTTCGCAGACTCCGTGACTCCGCAGGACATCGCCGACCGAGATGCTCCGACGCCGGATGACTTCACCGGTCCCGACCAGTCGCAGATCGACGAGAGCATCGTCGAACTCGAACCGGGGATCCATGACCTGGAGAAGGGAATCGAAGACGTCGAAACGACGAAGGCCAGCGGCGGCGACACCGTGGTCACGCTCGACACAGACATCCTCTTCGACTTCGACTCGTCCGAACTGAGCGACGCCGCGATGAAGAAGATCAAAGACCTCGTCACGGACCTGCCGACCGACTCCGAGATCACTGTCGGCGGGCATACGGACTCCAAGGGCGACGACGACTACAACAAGAAGCTCTCCGAAGACCGCGCGAAAGCCGTCGCCGAGGTGCTCACCTCCGAGAACTCGGACCTCGACGTGACTGCGAAGGGATTCGGCGAGTCCGACCCCGTTGCGTCGAATGAGACGGGCGGCAAGGACGACCCCGAAGGTCGGGCGAAGAACCGCCGCGTCGAAATCCGCTACGAAGACTGAGCCCGTCCCCAGCCCGACGATCCGTTCCCCGCCGGCTTTCCCGTCGGTAACATCTGGAGCGGCGGCACGAGCGCTGCTGTACCCGCAGATGAGAACTGAGAACCCGCAGACGAGAACGGAGGAACGGTCAAGGAACTGCAGGGCCGATGACTGATTGAACGGTAGTCTGCTGGGTAAGGGCCGTGGTCGACGCCGACACGATCGGCCGCAGAGGAGGAGCGCACAATGACGAATGTATCCGACCGAATCTCTTTCGATGACCTTGTCTCTGCCATCGAAGCGAAGCTCGTGGCCGCCGGCGCTTCGCCTTCGGTGGCCGAAGTGCTCGCGACCAACTGCGCCACCTGCGAACGCGACGGCACTCTCAGCCACGGAGTCTTCCGCGTCGCCGGCTACCTCGATTCGCTGACCCGCGGCTGGGCGGACGGGGCCGCGGAGCCGAACATCGACGTCGTCGGTCCCTCCTATATCCGCATCGACGGACGCAACGGCTTCGCCCAACCCGCACTCGCCGAGGCGCGCCCGACGATCGACGAGGCGCTTGCCGAGTCCGGCGTCGCTGTCATCGCCCTGCGCAGCACTCACCACTTCAGTGCTCTGTGGCCCGACCTCGAGTCCTTTGCCCGCGAGGGTCGGGTGGCGATGGGCATGATCGCCAGCGGCAAGCTCGCCGTCGTTCCCGAAGGGGCCACGCGCCCGGTCTTCAGCACCAACCCGTTCGGCTTCGCCACTCCCGTGGCTGGTGCGGACCCGATCGTCTTCGACTTCTCCACGTCGTCGATGTCCCACGGGGACCTGCAGCTGCTGCGGGCCGAGGGCCGAGACGTTCCGGTCGGGACCGGGGTCGACTCGACCGGCGCGGACGCCACGGATCCCAACGCCATCCTCGACGGCGGCGGCATTCGCCCCATCGGCGGGCACAAGGGCGCCCTGCTGTCGTTCATGATCGAAACGCTGGCGGCCGGGCTGACCGGCGGTGCCTTCACCTACGAGATCGACGCGGAGGCCCCCGAAGGTGCCCACACCTTCCGCACCGGTCAGCTCTTCATCGTCATCGATCCCGAGCGCGGCGGCAATGACGCCTACCTGGGCCGAGTCCGCGAATTCGTCGAAATGCTCCGCGACGCGGGCATGGACCGTCAGCCCGGCGATCGTCGCTATGCCAACCGCGCCGAGGCGGCCGACCGAGGAATCCCCGTCACGGACACGATCCGCTCCCTGTTCGAATGACTCACCGGCCGGGCCACCGCGGGCTCACCGACCCGGCCACCGCGGGCTCACCGGCACCGCCCCTCAGCCGTGCATCCGCCACCACAGCAGCGCCACATGCAGTGCCGTGCGCGACTCCGCATCATCGAGCGAGACGCCGAGGCGGTTCTGCAGCTTCGTCATTCGTGCGTAGAGCGCGGGTCGGGACAGATACCCGGCCCGCGCCATCGCCGAGATGTTCCCGCCGTGGGCGAGGTGGAGCTCGAGGAAGTCGAGCAGACTCTCATCGGCAGGGGAGCGACGGTTCGCATCACTGCTGCTTTCTGCTGCGCTCGGGGAGCGGCCGGCGCCATCGCCGAGCAGGGGGCCGAGCTCGCCCTCGGCGAATGCCCGCATTCGAGAGTCATCGGCGAAGAGGGAGAGCAAGCCGCGGAGCCGGACGTCGGAGGAGCGGTAGAACGAGCGCTCGCGCACGTCGAGCGTCGCTGCCACCTCGGCGACCTGCGATGCGGAGTCGAGCCCGGCGACCGCACCGCACAGTGATGCGCTGCCGCGCCCGACGCCGACCACCCAGCTGGCCGCATACTCCTCGACCTCGTTCAGAAGACCGGCGAGGAGCTGCTCGGCATCCGAGCCGCCAGACGTCTCCGGTCGACCCGACATCTCTGTTCCGCCCGACCGGCGCGAACGACGTCCGCCCGATCCGGTTCTGGTGCCGGCCGCAGCGAGGACGAACCCGAAGACTCCCGACTGCAGACTCGTCACCAGACATGCCGAGCCCACACGCGCCGCGGCGGCGACGACCTCCTGGGTCAGCCCGCGCTCCTGCAGTTGAACGCGCGTCGGATCGGTGTCGGTATCCCGGTCGAGGCGGACGACGACGGGAAGGAACTGCGCCCCGGGCGCCGGAGAGAACCCCAGTGACCGAGCGCGCTCGAGGGCCGCACGGTCGTCGAGACCGTCGGAATCCGAGATCTCCCTGATCAGACCGCTCTGCGCCTGCAGCAGCAGATCCTGTTCGTCCCGATCGGCCATGCGGGTCAGCGTCAGCGCCTCTCCGGCCCGTTCGATGACCTGATCGAGGGCTGCTCTCGACTCGGCCGGGCGGGGCACGACGAGCCGCCCCCACCGGCGTGCCCGCATCCCGACCGGCGTCTGCCGCCAATCCGCCGCGGCTTCCACACCGGGCTCGGTGCTCGCCCCGGTGACGAGGCCCGCCCACTTCTGTGCCAGTGTCGCCGAATCTCGCCCCGCATGGGCGAGCACCCGGTGCGCGACGTCCTCGAGGATCACCGGAGTCCCCAGCAGCTCGGCGGTGCGGTCGACGATCGTCTGCGCTCCGGCCCGATACAGGCTCAGCTGGGTGTACGTCTCGTGGATCTCGCGGGCATGTTCGAGCTGGGAGATCTGCTGTGCGAGGAGACGTCGATGGGCAAACTCCGTGATCTTGACGAACTTCACCCGGTGCGGGAGCACCACGACGGGCAGATTCCTCGCCGAGGCGGCCTCCCGCACGATCATGCCTGCCGCCTCGTCGAAGGCCGAGCCCTCGTCGACGAGTTCGATGATCGTGCCCGCCGCTGCCGCCCGCTCGAGCTGGTCGAGGAACTCGGTCATCGCCTCGGGGCGGTGGCGAAAGGTCGTGGCCGTGGTGAGCACGAGCTCCCCACCTTCGAGGAACCGTTCGACATATTCGGAATCGGCGATGTGGACCCAGCGGATCGCCCGATCGAGACGTGCGTCGCCGGCGATCACCGCAGGCTCTGCAGCTCTGATCTCCTCGAATTCGAGCAGACCGGCGATGCTCAGAGACGGCCCACCCGAATCCATCGTAGTATCCATTGACACAGTGTAAAGCCTGAGCAGAATATTCTGACACTCTGACGCTGTTGGGATCGGCGGTGCCGACCGAGGATGGACTCAATCGACGTACCGACGACGCAGAAGGACACCACATGGCAACGCTGACCCATTGGATCAACGGACAGACCGTCACCGCGGACACGGACACCCGCCTCGGCGACATCACGAACCCTGCCACCGGAGTCGTCAGCGGCCAGGTGGCACTGGGCTCGAAGGCGACCGTGGAATCGGCGATCGCCGCGGCCTCGGCCGCCTTCCCCGCCTGGCGCGACACGTCCCTGGCCAAGCGGACCGCTGTCCTCTTCAACTTCCGCGAGCTGCTCAATGCGCGCAAGCAGGAGCTGGCCGAGATCATCACCGCCGAACACGGCAAGGTCGTCTCCGACGCCCTCGGCGAGGTCGCCCGCGGTCAGGAGGTCGTCGAATTCGCCTGCGGCATCGCCGGCCACCTGCGCGGCGGTCACACGGAGAATGCCTCGACGAACATCGACGTCCACTCCCTGCGCCAGCCGATCGGCGTCTCCGCGATCATCTCGCCCTTCAACTTCCCGGCCATGGTCCCGATGTGGTTCTTCCCCGTCGCCATCGCGACCGGCAACACCGTCGTGCTCAAGCCCTCGGAGAAGGACCCGACGGCGGCGAACTGGCTCGCCGAGCTGTGGAAGGAAGCCGGCCTGCCCGACGGCGTGTTCAACGTCGTCCACGGCGACAAGGAAGCCGTCGACACGATCCTCGAAAGCCCCGACGTCGCCTCGGTGTCCTTCGTCGGATCGACCCCGATTGCGAAGTACGTCTACGAGAACGGCACGGCCGCCGGCAAACGCGTCCAGGCGCTCGGCGGAGCGAAGAACCACATGCTCGTCCTGCCCGATGCAGACCTCGACCTCGCCGCCGACGCCGCCGTCAACGCGGGCTACGGGGCAGCCGGTGAGCGCTGCATGGCGATCTCCGTGGTCGTCGCCGTCGACTCCATCGCCGATGAGCTCGTGGCGAGGATCGCCGAGCGCACCACGACCCTGCGCGTGGGCGACGGGGCGACCGAGCCGGACATGGGACCGCTCGTCACCGCGGCCCACCGCGATAAGGTCGCCGGCTACATCGATGCCGGCGCGGAGGCGGGGGCAACGGTCGTCCTCGACGGTCGGGAGAGCGCCCCGGCCGAGGGGTTCTTCCTCAACCCGACTCTGTTCGACGACGTCACCCCGGACATGTCGATCTATCGCGATGAGATCTTCGGCCCCGTACTCTGCGTCGTCCGCGTCCCCGGCTACGACGAGGGCCTCGACCTCATCAACGCCAACCCGTACGGCAACGGCACCGCGATCTTCACCAACGACGGGGGAGCGGCCCGCCGATACGAGAACGAAGTCGAAGTCGGCATGGTCGGCATCAACGTCCCGATTCCCGTGCCCGTGGGCTACTACTCCTTCGGCGGGTGGAAGAACTCGCTGTTCGGCGACACCCACGCCTACGGCGACGAAGGCGTCCACTTCTTCACCCGCGGAAAAGTCGTGACCTCACGCTGGCTTGACCCCAGCCACGGCGGACTCAACCTCGGGTTCCCGACCAACGACTGAACAGACCACCATGGACGTCCGCCCCGATCACGGGGCGGGCGTTCACGCAACGATGCACCGTCTCGGCGAAGGAGCAGCCATGACCACTACCGCGGATTCCCCGCTCACCGAATCGCACCGCGACGCTGATCGCACCGGCGCCGACAGGATCGGCCCCGACCGTATCGAGGCCGGGCGACGTGCCCACGGACTCGACCGTGCGCACGTCTTCCACTCCTGGCAGGCACAGGGACCGTTCGACCCGATGACGGTCATCGACGCTGCAGGCTCCTATGTCTGGGACGGTGAGGGCCGAAAGCTCCTCGACATGTCATCGCAGCTGGTCAACACGAATATCGGCCACCAGCACCCGGCCGTCGTCGCCGCCATCCAGGAACAGGCGGGCCGGCTGTGCACGATCGCGCCGCAGCACGTCAACGAGGCCCGCTCCGAGGCGGCCCGACTCATCGCCGAACGCACCCCGGGCGACCTCGACCACGTGTTCTTCACCAACGGGGGAGCCGACGCCAACGAGCACGCGATCCGGATGGCCCGGCTGCACACGGGGCGGTCGAAGGTGCTTTCGGCCTACCGCAGCTACCACGGCGGCACGCAGCTGGCCGTCAATGTCACCGGGGATCCTCGCCGGTTCGCCAACGACTACTCCGCTGAGGGCATCGTTCACTTCATGCCCGCCTACCCGTATCGGTCGTACTTCAACTCGACGTCCGAGGCCGAGGAGACGCAGCGGGCGCTGGCCCACCTCGAAGACATGATCACCCTCGAAGGGCCCGGCAACATCGCCGCACTCATCCTCGAGACCGTGCCGGGCACCGCGGGAATCTACGCCCCGCCGGCCGGCTACCTCGCCGGGGTGCGCGAGCTGACGGCGAAGTACGGGATCGTCTTCATCGCCGACGAGGTGATGGCCGGCTTCGGTCGCACCGGTCGCTGGTTCGCCCTCGACCACTGGGACGTCACCCCGGACCTCATCACCTTCGCCAAAGGTGTGAACTCCGGGTACGTTCCGCTCGGCGGGGTCGCCATCTCGGACGCGATCTTCGAGACCTTCCGCGACCGTGCCTACCCGGGCGGACTGACCTATTCGGGACATCCGCTCGCCTGTGCGGCAGCGGTCGCGACGATCACCGCCATGGAGGACGAGGGGATGATCGCCAACGCCGACCGCCTCGGCGAGGACATCATCGGCCCGAGTCTGCGGGAGATGGCGCAGCGCCACCCTGCGGTCGGGGATGTGCGGGGGATGGGCTGCTTCTGGGCGGTCGAGCTCGTGAAGGACCGGACGACGAAGGAGCCGCTGGCAGCCTACGGCGGCAGCTCGCCGGAGATGAACGAGGTTATCGCAGCGCTCAAGGCCGAAGGCGTGCTGCCGTTCGCGAACTTCAATCGGATCCATGTCGTGCCGCCGCTCAACACCCCGGATGAGGACGTCAGGTCCGGCCTCGCCGCCCTGGATCGGGCGCTCGAAGTCGCGGATCGGTACGTCACGGAGCAGATTCGACACGCGTGACCGAAGCGTCGCCTCGGCGAGGGAATGGCTGTGTTCGGGCCCCGTTCGGAATGTGAGTGCTATTGCACTCTCAGCCGGGCGGGGCCCGTTTGCGCACGTCAGAAGTGAACAGAAGGTGAATGAGGTGGAGTCGGGTCGAATTGCGGGTGAAGAACAGTTGAATCTGTGGGTAGACTTCTGCGGGATAGTGATTGCTGGCCGTCAGCTGCATCATCCACGGTCCGAATAGTGTCTACACCCAAGGTCGATTAGTGGAAATCATCTTCGTCGTCGTGCTCGTCATCGCACTGGCGCTGTTCTTCGACTTCACCAATGGCTTTCACGATACGGCCAATGCCATGGCCACCCCGATCGCGACCGGGGCCATCAAACCCAAGACCGCGGTCACGCTCGCTGCGATCCTCAACCTCGTCGGCGCCTTCCTCTCCACCGAGGTGGCCAAGACCATCTCCGGCGGCATCATCAAAGAAGGCGGCGGGGGAGTCCAGATCACTCCCGACTTCATCCTCGCCGGTCTCATCGGCGCCATCATCTGGAACATGGCGACGTGGCGCTTCGGCCTTCCGTCCTCCTCGTCCCATGCACTCTTCGGCGGCCTCATCGGTGCGGCTATCGTCGGTGCCGGACTCAACTCCGTCGACTACGGAGTGTTCCTGTCGAAGGTCGTCATCCCGGCTCTGGCGGCTCCGCTCATCGCCGGCTTCAGCGCCTACCTGTGCACGAAGATCGCCTATGCGATCACTCGTCGCAACGAGGAGGGCAAGACCGCTCGCCGTGCACCGTTCAAATACGGACAGATCTTCTCGTCCTCGCTGGTGGCGCTCGCCCACGGAACGAACGACGCGCAGAAGACGATGGGCGTCATCACCCTCGTCCTCGTCTCTGCGAACCTGCAGGAGCACGGCACCGGTCCGCACATCTGGGTGATCACGGCGTGTGCGCTGGCGATCGCGTTGGGCACCTACGTCGGCGGTTGGCGCATCATCGACACTCTCGGCACGAAGCTGACGACGGTCAAGGCCGCGCAGGGCCTGTCGGCCGAGACGTCGACGGCCGCAGCTATCCTCGCCTCCTCGCACCTCGGCTTCGCACTGTCGACGACGCAGGTCGCCTCCGGCTCGGTGCTCGGTTCGGGATTGGGACGTAAGGGCGCCGATGTCCAGTGGTCGACGGCCGGACGGATCGCCTCCGGTTGGCTGCTGACCATCCCGGCCGCCGCGATCGTCGGCGGGCTGGCCGCCGGCATCGCTCACCTGGGCACGATCGGCGTCGTCATCGATACGGTCATCGCCGTCATCGTGGTGCTCTGGATCTACCTCAGCTCCCGTCAGGTCGAAGAGACGGACATCTCGAACTTCGACACCGTGGGTGAGGCCGTCAACATCCGCGGCCGCAAGCGCAAGCTGCGCAAGGACCGCAACCGCAAACGCGCTCAGGAGAAGCGGGAGGCCCGGTACGAGGCCTGGGCAGAGAAGCAGGCGGCCAAAGAGAAGCGCCGGGCACACCGTCACGCCAAGAAGAACGGGGCCGTTCCCGCCGAGGCGACGACAGGATCGTCGGCGTCCGGCTCGACGACCGGTTCGGCGTCCGGATCGAGGTCCGGCTCGTCGACCGGATCGACGTCCGGTTCGGCGTCCGGAGCCGATTCGGGGCGTGCATCGAACACCGGAGCCGATTCGAGTCGGGCCGATGCGAGCGATCAGGGAGACGCGAAATGATCGAATGGAGTTCCTTCGCCATCGTGGCTGCCGCGACATGGGTCTCGGCCATCATCGTCATCACGCTGTTCTCCGTTGCCGTTCGCATGCGCGCGGCACATCTCGATCGGGTCGACGAGGGCCGCAGCAGCTCAGGGCTGCAGGTCGCCTACTGGACGGTCTTCGGAGTCTGCGGAGCAGTCGTGCTGCTCGGCGTCTACCTCATCGTCCCGGCTCTCCACGGCGCCTGACACTTCGGGTGCCGGACGATTCGAGCGCGTTCTGTGAAAGCGTGCTGAGGCACTCCTGGCGCCGCGGTGCATCCCTCACCGTTCGTGGCATAACCAGCCGCTGGATTGCCGTCGGTCTCCGTTAGCGGCTACTCCTACAGTTGCGCCGGGGCGCTATGGCACTGCGACGGTGTTTTGCGACTGCTGAGTGGCTGTGAGACTCACGCGATGGAGCATCACCGCCGAGTGGTTGTGCCGCTGGCGGTGTGGGATGTGGCCGATACTCAAAGGCCGCGTTGGCGTGTTTCGGGTAGAGAGGCCGTGCGCTGAGTCCTTTCGGGCTTAGGCGCTGCGTGAAGCGAGTGATGGGAAGCTGACGGGCTCGGCTAAGACTCGTCCTGTGAGCAGATGGCGGGCTCAGCTTAGACTCGTGGTGTGAGAACTCCGCCGCGCAACACTCGATACTTCGCCGATCTGCAGAAGGAGGTCGCCAAAGCCGACCGTTGCCGTATCGACCAATGGCATGCGGCGATGCGGCGCGATGGATGCGTAGTGTTGCGGACCAACCTGGTCAAGACTTTCGCGATGGCACTCATCTGCTGGCTGTTCGTCGGAGCGATCATCCTCACCTTCACCGTCACCCCTGCCTCGACCTGGAACCCGATGTCCCCTGGCTTCGGTGGGTGGCCGATCTTCTTCCTCCTTGTGGTCTTCGCCATCGGCTTGGTGCTCTTCTGCGTTGGAGCGCTGTTGTGGACATTTGTCTTTCCCTTTGTGCGACCACAGTTCGTCGTGTCGAGATGGGGCATGGAGTCCTCATGGTGGAAGCCTGGCGGGCGGGTCAGGCAGTTCGCAACGCCGTGGTCAGGCATCGTCGACATCGGCGGAGAGTTCCAGTGGAGGAAAGGGATGCTCCCGGACGCGCTGGTCGTAACGATCACTGCACGCGGTGCGACCGCTCATCGGAACGCGCTGATCGGTACCGTCAGGAAGCCGGAGACGGTCACCTATCGCGTATTGAGGGAGCTCAAAGCGAAACCGCGTGATGTCTTGGTATTTCTCCGTGAGGTTCACAGGGCGCAGGCGGCGCATTGCTGAGTCTGCGCGGCTTCGGCCCTGCAGTCCGGAGGCACTGACGAATCAATGGCGGGTCCCAAACGGTCGAACGCGCACCCGCAACGAAATACGACAATCCCCCAACCACCTCGGCGGCGGTTGGGGGATTGTCGATGAACGGACGGCTCAGACTGTCAGCGATGAAGCCAAACGACTCAGACTAGCCACACAGCCAAACGACTCAGGCAAACGACTCAGGCAAACGACTCAGGCGAGGCCGAGGCGCTGGCGGAGGTTGTCGACCTCGGCACGGAGTTCGGCCGGAACCGAATCGCCGAGCTCGGCGTACCATTCCTCGATGAGGCCGAGTTCGGTCTCCCACTCTTCGGGCTTGATGGCGAGGGCCTTGCGCAGCTGCTCGTCGGTGAAATCGAGGCCTTCGGTGTCGAGACCGCCTTCGACCGGGGTGAGGCCGAGCGGGGATTCCTGAGCATCGGCGGTGCCGGTGACGCGTTCGAAGACCCACTTGAGAACGCGTGAGTTCTCGGAGAACCCGGGCCACAGGAACGAGTTGTCATCGTCGCGGCGGAACCAGTTGACGTAGAAGATCTTCGGCAGCTGGGCACCCTCGGTGTTGCCGATGTTGATCCAGTGCTGCAGGTAGTCACCGACGTTGTAGCCGATGAACGGACGCATCGCCATCGGGTCGCGGCGGACGACGCCGACGGCACCGGTGGCAGCTGCGGTGGTCTCCGAGGAGAGCACCGAACCCATGAACACACCGTGCGTCCAGTCCTTGGTCTCGGTGACGAGCGGCATCGTGGTCTTGCGGCGACCGCCGAAGAGGATGGCCGAGATCGGCACACCGTTCGGGTTGGTCCACTCGGGAGCCAGGGTCGGCACGTTCGCGATCGGGGTGCAGAAACGCGAGTTCGGGTGAGCGGCGGGGGTATCGGACTCGGGAGTCCAGTCGTTGCCCCTCCAGTCGGTGAGGTGGGCAGGTGCCTCGTCGGTCTTGCCTTCCCACCACACGTCACCGTCGTCGGTCAGAGCGACGTTGGTGAAGATGTTGCCGCCGGCCTCGATGGCGCGCATCGCGGTGGGGTTCGTCGTGTAACCGGTGCCCGGCGCGACGCCGAAGAGCCCGAACTCGGGGTTGACGGCGTAGAGCTGGCCGTCTTCGCCGAAGCGCATCCATGCGATGTCGTCACCGAGGGTCTCGGCCTTCCATCCGGGGATGGTCGGTTCGATCATGGCGAGGTTGGTCTTGCCGCAGGCCGACGGGAACGCGGCGGCGACGTACTTGACGACGCCTTCGGGGTTCGTCAGCTTGAGGATGAGCATGTGCTCGGCGAGCCAGCCCTCGTCGCGGGCGATCGCGGAGGCGATGCGCAGCGCGTAGCACTTCTTGCCCAGCAGCGCGTTGCCGCCGTAGCCGGAGCCGAAGGACCAGATGGCGCGATCCTCGGGGAAGTGAGTGATGTACTTCGTGGTGTTGCAGGGCCAGGCGACATCGTCCTGTCCCTCTTCCAGCGGAGCGCCGACGGAGTGGACGCACTCGACGAACTTCGCGTCCTGGGCGTCGATCGCATCGAGGGCGTACTTGCCCGAGCGAGCCATGACGAGCATGGAGAGGACGACGTAGGCCGAATCAGTGACCTCGATGCCGAACATCGGCTGGTCCGCCTCGGCGTGGCCCATGACGAAGGGGATGACGTACATGGTGCGTCCGCGCATCGCGCCCTCGAACAGCGGGTTGAGGGTTTCCTTCATCTCCGCGGGAGCGACCCAGTTGTTGAGCGGACCGGCGTCCTTCTCGTCTTCGGAGCAGATGTAGGTCCGTCCCTCGACGCGGGCGACGTCCTCGGGGTCGGAGGCCGCGTAGTAGGAGTCCTTGGTGCCGTTGACGCGCTGGATGGTGCCGGCTTCGACGAGCTTCTCAGCGATCTCGTTCTTCTGTGCTTCGGAACCATCGATCCAGACGATGTCGTCCGGGGTGGTCAGGGCGGCGATCCGGCTAACGAACGAGAGCACTGACTTGTTCTCGGTCGGTGCGTTCTTCAGCTGGTCAGCGACGACATCATGGTCGAGGACAGTCATGAGTGGTCTCCTGGTGGGTCGTGTGTGGGGTTTCGTCTCCGGCGGCTGGCGTCCGTCGAGCGGTTGGTACATATCCACCGTAGGATGTGAGCGGAAGCGAAAGACGCGTGTTTCGGTCACTCGAAGATGTGCATTGGATCACAGCCAGAGGGTCATTGACGTGAATGTAGCAATCGGTTGACGTGTCGTTTCAACTGAGTGACGGTTTATTTCACCTATGATCGATGGCTGAAATCTGCAATTTCATGCTCTCTCGCCGAGGCGGCTCTGACCGTGAGTGCGAATGTGGCGAAGCGCACGTGGGTGCGATTTGAGCTTCGGTGAAACTGGTGTGTATAGTTGTTCGAGTTGCAGGGCGAAAGTCCAGGCGACATGCGCCACTAGCTCAACGGATAGAGCATCTGACTACGGATCAGAAGGTTGGGGGTTCGAATCCCTCGTGGCGCACAGAAGGAGAGTCCCTCACCTGGCAGGATTGCCGGTGAGGGACTTTTTCGTGTGCCCCGGAGTCAGGTTTATCCGGGCGTTGATCCGAAGGTTGGATTCTGTTGGGTGCTGAGACGAGGAAAGCCCGTCGCCATCGTGAAGAGCTCGGTGAGGTCATCGCGGTGTTCGCCGACCGCCCAGGACCGAAGACGGTGACGGGGTTCGTCCTCGGGTGGGTGCTCTTCACAGTTCTGACATTCATCAACCCGGGGGAGACGCCATGGCTGGCGATTGCTCCGGGTGTCATCTTCGCGGTGATGTTCGGTCTGATCCTTCTCTATCTCTCGGGTGAGCGGCTCATCGTGTGCGAGCGCGGGATCCTTGTCGGCTCCATTGCCCCGGGGATTCGTCCCTACGCCATTCCCTATCAGCAGATCACGCCCGGCAGCATTGCCGGGGTCGCCGGTGCGAACAGATATCTCAAAGAGGTCGGACTGCAGGGACAGATCGCGCAGTCGACCCTGCGAGCGTCCTTGTGGACGAAGAACGGTGTCCACTTCGTCGCCTGCTCGGCCGAGGACGCCAGACGTGGACGCAGACGTTTCACGCTGGCGCTCGACCCGATTCCCAGGTCGATCGACGGCCGGTGGATCTGGTTCGCAGGGACCGGGCGGCAGTCAGCGAAGTCGGCGATCGAGGCCATCGCTCGGGCCGCCTTGGCGGCGGGGCATCCGCAGCTGGCTCAGGTCGCGCTCGATCGCGGAGTCGTCGAGCTGACCGGCAACCCCGAGGACGCAGCACGCCAACTGCCCGGCCACCCGCCGGTCCGCAGGGGCGGAGTCAGATAGCTGGGACTTGGCTCACCTGCGGCCGGGCGTCGAGTCATCTGGCGGTGAGAACGGCCTCACGCTGTTCCGTCGACAGGCGTTTGACGGCCTCCCCGATCGTCACCCCTGAGGCACGGTGGGCGCGCGGGAGGATCCAGTCGAAGACGAGGTCGGGGCGTTTGCGCGAGGTATCGCGCAGAACCCAGCCGATGGCCTTGCGGATGAAGAATTCCTTCTCCTCGAGCATCGCATCGGCGAATCGGGTGAACCTGTCGAAGTCGCCGCGGCCGTGCCGCAGCGGGACCAGGTGTGCCAACAGGGCTGAGCGGCGAATCCAGAAATCCTCATCGCTCGCCCAGCGCTCCAGGACGGGGTCGAAAGCGGCATCCCGTTCGCTCAGAGGGCCGACAAGATCACCGGCCAGAGGGTCGATGAGCGCCCAGGTCTTCGCCTCGCGGAGCAGGCCCTCGATGAAATCCGCATCTCCGCCGCTGAGTCGGTCCTTCGACTGGATGAGAACCATCGTGGCCGCGGCGCGTCGTTCGTGGACGGGAGTGGGGTGCCCTGCTGGCACGGCGCCTGTGACCATTGGTTCGGCGCGGCCTGTGTCCGTTGGTTCGGCACTGCCGGCTGAGTCGTCCGACGACGTCGGCGGGGCCCAGAGGGTTCGGGCAAGTTCGATGACCTCATCGTGGCTGAGCTTCGCTGTGCGCAGAGCGGTGCGAACGACGGCACGTGTATCGGGCACGCTCACCCCGTAATGGAGGAGTTCGCTCTTGAGGTAGGCCTTCTCCTTCTGGGCGCGTTCGCTGCTGCCACGGGCGCGCAGATCTCGGTCGACCACCTCGTCGGTGGTGTGGGACTGGTACCGGGAATCGGAAGTCATGGAACGAATCTTTCCACGGCACCGCCACCTGCGGGTGCGCGCACGGCGGTTAGCGGTGAACGCGAAACTGCCGGCAGGCGCACTCCGTCGATCGCGATGATCGGGGAGTGTGCCCGCCGGCCGTTCTCTGTTCTCAACCGGAGGCCGCGAGTCTCATGCTGCGCAGTGTCTCCGGAAGTTCTGGGGGCCTTCGGTTCGGGCTGATCTCAGTCCGTGCCGAATCCTGCGTCCGGTCAGGACCTCAGTCCGTGCCGGCGTCGAAGGCCGAGGAGAGGTTGGCGAGGTCGCTGGCCTCGTCCACTTCGGCGTTGGAGTTCGCGATCTCTTCGGCGCCGCCGGCCTCCAGCGAGCCCACGAGCTCCGAGGTCGGCCCGGACACGATGCCCATGGCTGCGTACTGCTCAAGGCGGGCACGCGAATCGGCGATGTCGAGATTGCGCATGGTCATCTGGCCGATGCGATCCTCGGGTCCGAACGCGGAGTCACCCACGCGCTCCATCGACAGCTTCTCCGGATGGTAGGACAGGTTCGGGCCCTCGGTGTTGATGATCGTGTAGTCGTCGCCGCGGCGCAGGCGCAGGGTGACCTCGCCGGTGATCGCCGAGGCGACCCACCGCTGCATGGACTCGCGCAGCATGAGCGACTGCGGGTCGAGCCAGCGTCCCTCGTACATCCGGCGGCCGAGGCGACGGCCCTCTTCGTGGTAGAGGGCGATGGTGTCCTCGTTGTGGATGGCGTTGAGCAGGCGTTCGTAGGTCACGTGCAGCAGCGCCATGCCCGGAGCCTCGTAGATGCCACGGGACTTCGCCTCGATGATCCGGTTCTCGATCTGGTCGGACACGCCGAGTCCGTGGCGGCCGCCGATCTCGTTGGCCTTGAAGACCAGGGCAACGGGATCGTCGAAGACTTCGCCGTTGATGGCGACGGGACGGCCGGCCTCGAAGCGGACGGAGACCTCTTCCGACTTGACCTCGACGTCATCGCGCCAGGCGGCGACGCCCATGATCGGTTCGACGATGTCGAGTCCGGCGTCGAGGAACTCGAGGGTCTTCGCCTCGTGCGTGGCGCCCCAGATGTTCGCATCTGTGGAGTAGGCCTTCTCGGCCGAGTCGCGGTAGGGGTAGCCGTGCTCGACGAGCCATTCGCTCATCTCCTGCCGGCCGCCGAGCTCGTCGACGAACTCCGAGTCGAGCCACGGCTTGTAGATGCGCAGCTTCGGGTTGGCCATGAGGCCGTAGCGGTAGAACCGCTCGATGTCGTTGCCCTTGTAGGTCGAGCCGTCGCCCCAGATGTCGACGCCGTCTTCCTTCATGGCGCGGACCAGCATGGTTCCGGTGACGGCGCGGCCCAGCGGGGTGGTGTTGAAATAGGTCTTGCCGCCGGAGCGGACGTTGAACGCACCGCACTGGAGGGCGACGAACCCCTCTTCGACGAGCAGGCGCTTGGCGTCGACGAAGCGGGCGATCTCGGCACCGTATTCCTTGGCACGCTCGGTCACCGACTCCAGGTCGGGCTCATCGTACTGGCCGATATCGGCCGTGTACGCGCACGGGATGGCACCCTTGTGGCGCATCCACGCGACCGCGCAGGAGGTGTCCAGTCCGCCGGAGAAGGCGATTCCAACGTGCTCACCGACTGGGAGCGAAGACAGTACTTTCGACATGGCACCAGCGTAACGTGAGTCTCTGCCGATTGTCGAATTGTTATGCATGGGAATGTATTTTTATGTGGTTGGGGTGAGTGAGGCGATGGAATCTCGCCGAGGCGGCCCCGCCGATTGCTATCGTGAACAGGTGACGAATCCTCCCGCGCCTCAGTTCTCTGTCCGCGCCGAGGCGCGCGGCGACACCGACGCGATTCACGCGCTGACCGCGGCTGCCTTCGGCCAGGTCGACGAGGCGGAGCTCGTCGACGCCCTCCGCGCATCCGGCAATGGACTCGAGGGTCTGTCGTTCGTCGGCGTCCTCGACGGTGAAGTCATCGCCCACGCCATGCTCTCCCGGTGCTTTGTCGGCGACGTTCCCGGGGTCTGCCTTGCCCCCTGTTCCGTGTGGCCCGAGCACCAGTGCACCGGTGTCGGCACCGCCGTCATCGAGGCGCTGCTGGCCGAGGCTGCCCGCAGGGGTGAGGCATTCGCCGTGGTCCTCGGCCATGCCGAGTACTACCCGCGCTTCGGGTTCACCCCGGCCTCGGGCTTCGGCATCACCCTGCACGTCGAGGTTCCCGACGAGGCGCTCATGGCGATGTCGTTGGCCGGCGAGGTGCCTGCGGGTGCCCTGGCCTTCGCGCCAGAGTTCGGGGTCTGAGGCAGAGCAGGCGGCGCGACGGTGCTGGCGGCCGCTATCCGGTCTGCTGCCAGCTTGGTACCTCCGCTCGCGGTATCTGCCCACGAAGCTGGCTTCACCCGAAACAGCAGGTCGCAATCGGATATTTGCGCGTGGATATAGGTCAGCATCGGACACTAGCGGCAGAACTTAGGTCAACATCGGACACTTTTCGACGCCAGAAATGTCCGATGCTGACCTACATTTTTCACTGCAGTCCGAGATGTCGGCGGATGTCGCGTTCAAGTTGACGACGATTGGTCGACTTCGTTACTCGCAATACCGTCCAGCCGGCGGCTTTCAGTGCGTTGACTCGGTCGATATCAGCGGCCCACTGTCCCTCTGATGTCCTGTGAAAGTCTCCCTCGTACTCCAATGCGAGTTTCTCCTTCGGGTAGCCGAGGTCGGGATGCAGGGTCCGGTCGATCGTCGGGCAGTAGACGGCGGGGTGGACGGCAGGTTCCGGAAGGCCTCGGGACACGGCCCACAGGCGGAGGTCGGTCTCCATCGGCGAGTCGACATCTTCCCGAATGAGTTCAACAGCGGCCTTGAGCTTCGATCTGGCCCTGAGGTGCCTCGTCTCGGCGACGTGCTCGACCAGAGACGGCAGTGTGAATTGCGGTGGGCTCTTCCAGTCGCCGATCGCCGCGTCTCCGATCTTCACCAGCGACTCCACGGAGCAGACGGAAGCAAACTGACTGAATACCTGCAAAGGACTCAAGGTCGGCAGGCCCAGCCATGAGATCGATCTGAGCATTCTCATTCGGTGCAGAACGACGCCTCGTCTGCGAATGCGCTTATTGGTGTCCGATGTCCCCAGGTGAAGATCGTTTCGTCTGAGTGATTGCGGCAATGGCCATCCATACAAACGCGCGGCAGTCTCTCTGCAGGCTACGACTCCCGGGTGTCTGTGGACGAGTGCCCTGAGCAGTCTCGCCTCATCGAGCCACGCGTCATCTGCCCACGTCGGAACCGGATACTCGGTGGAAGCAGAGTCATCGAAACGGAGCCCCCAAGAAGCCGGGGGAAGCCCGCGCCCGGCCCGGATCTCGTAGTCGGAAGCTCCCCGTGCTCGCGCCTCGGAGACCGAGAGAACTGCCGGATAGTGTGCGTAGATCAGTGGATGTTTCATGCACAGATCGTCTACTTGGACTCAGCGTGTGGGAAGACCTGCCTGAGGCGGCTGTGGGCAACCGTACTGCATCCACAGCCCGTATGCGCCTGAGTCAGGCCATTTGTCCACAACCGGTCGAGGGCGGAGCTGGGGGTGACCTCAGGCGATGTCAGCGCGCCCGGAAGAAGCTTCGGATGTCCCGGCGACGGCTCGAACGAAACTCTGCACAGGAGTGTGTGTGCGAGTGGACTCAGCGAGACGCGTAGTCAGGGCGGCATAGGGTGTGCGCGAAATAGTGGTCACCATCGGACTTCCGGGCTAGAGAATTAGGTCACCATCGGACATTTATCGAGTCAGAAAGTATCCGATGGTGACCTGAATTCGAGCACAGTGTCCGTTTGTGACCACTATTCGGGGAAGCGGCCACGCCCGACCCCGCGCCACCTACAGCTTCGCGCGTTGGGCGCGGATCGCCTCGGCGACGGCGATGGCGTCACCTTCGGGAGCGTCGGACTTCCGATCCGGACGTGCCGTGAACAGGTAGATGAATCCGGAGACAAGCACGACGACCAGACCGATGAGCACGATCCAGTCGGCGAAGAACGATCCGGAGTCGCCGGGAAGCGAGAGCAGGACCATCGCGAAGATGCCGTAGGCCAAGGCCGCGATGTTGACGACGACGCCCCAGCCTCCCAGCGACCACGGCCCCGCCGGTTTCCACCCGCGCAAACGCTGACGCAGCGCCCCGAGGACGACCATCTGGAAGGCGAGGTAGATGCCGAGGATCGCGAACGAGGTCACGGCGACGAGGATTCCGTCGTTGAACCAGATGAGCACGCAGATCAGAGCGGGTGCGGTGCAGGCGACGATGAGGGCGTTGTGTGGGATCTTCGTTCCGTCGGTGACCTTCGACAGCCACGTGTGCCCGGGCATCATTCCGTCACGGGCGAAGCTGAAGATCAGTCTCGATGCGGCGGCCTGCAGGCTGAGCACGCACGAGATGAACGCGAGGATCGCAACGAGCAGGAAGATCTTCGCACCGACATCGCCGAGGCTGCCGGCGAGGATCGCGGGAATCGGGTCGGCGACCTCGCCGGCGACGATCTCCTCGAGATTCGGTGCCGCGAGCACATACCCGCCGAAGGAGAACAGTGCGGAGATCGCTCCGACGAAGATCGTCATGAGCATCGCCTTCGGAATGCCGCGGGCCGGATTCGACACCTCCTCGGCGACGTCGCCACACGCTTCGAATCCGTAGAAGAGGAAGAGCCCAGCGACTGCGGCTCCCATGAAGACGGGCAGGTAGCTGCCGTCACCGGCGGTTCCCATGGTGTCGAAGAAGACGGAGAAGCTGTGCTTGCGTTCGAAGATGAGCAGGAACAGGCCGAGCCCGATGACGCCGATGAGTTCGGCGAAGAGGCCGATGCGCGCGATGCGGGCCAACCATTTCGTGCCCGAGAAGTTGATCGCCAAGGCCAGCACCAGCAACCCCAGGCCGAGGAACAGAGTGGAGTTGCGGCTGAGTTCGAGGCCGAAGAGGCTTGCGAGGAATCCAGCACCGAATTCCGCCACCGAGGTGATCGTGACGATGAGTGCGCAGATGTAGATCCAGGCGGCCATCCACGCATATCGCTTGCTCCACAGCCGCCTCGCCCATGGGTAGATTCCGCCGGCGATGGGGAACTGGGAGACGACTTCACCGAAGACGAGGGCGACGAGAAGCTGCCCGCAGGCGACGATGACGATCCACCAGATCGAGGGCGGACCACCGGTCGACAGTGCGACGGCCAGCAGCGAATAGACGCCGACGAGCGGTGAGAGGTAGGTGAAGCCGAGAGCGAAGTTCGCCCACGGGCTCATCGACCGCTCGAACGAGTCACCGTACCCGAGGACGGCGAGGTGGTCGGAATCGGAGAGATGGCCATCGGCACGATTGCCCGCGGAGGTGTGAGCGTCCGCGGGATGGTGGGCATTCGAGGGGAGATCGGACATGATGCAGTTCCTTCATTCGAATCGTCGTTGATCCTGTGCTGTTCGCATCGTATCTCCGATTCTCACCTGCGGAAGCGTTCTCGTCCGTGCGGCTGATCGCGATTTCCGCCTCGTGGCGGAGGTACCGAACGACGGTGAGTCATAGCGTGGAATCACAGGCACGGACCACCGTCGAACCGGTGGACACAGTGCAGGAACGAGGAGGAACCGTGAACACGCAGACGCACACTCAGGCAGGATTCGCCGAGGCGAACGGACCGACCGAGCCATCACCTCAGCCCACTGTCCAACCCCATCCGCCCGGAACGACGGATTCCATGCCCGGTCCTGCCGCCTCAGCGATGGAGGGATCGCACACCCCCACCGAGGAGGTCGACGCGAAAGGGCGACCACTCGCCGTCGTGCCTTCCCGGGTCCCGTGGCTCGAGATCGGCATCTTCGCCGTCATCGCCTTCGGCCTCGCGTGGCTGGCCTGCCTGCCTCTGTGGACTTCGGGCGAGGGCATCAGCGACCCGCTCGCCGTGACGGTCTACGGCGGACTCATGATGTTCACACCCCTGGTCGCCAGCATCATCGCTTCCATCGTCCAGCGCCGCCGCGCCCATGCCAGGGGAGAGGTTTTGGCCAGCGCTCCGCGCTACTTCGGCTTCTGGCCGTTGCGTCCCTTCGGTCGAGTCATCGGGGTGACCGTCGCGGCCTTCTTCGGCATCATGGTTCTCGTCGTCCTCGGCTTTCTGGTCAGCGCCGCGTTCGGATGGCTCGCGCTCGACCTCACCGGGCTGTCCGCGTTCAAGGAACAGCTGGCCACACTCCCGGGTATGGAGTCGGTGCCGATTGCGGTCGCTGTCCTCGGTTATCTGCTGCTCATGCTCGCAGGCTCGGTATCCAATTGCTTCGTCACGATCGGTGAGGAATTCGGCTGGAGGGGATGGCTGCTCACCAGCCTCCGCCCCCTGGGCACCTGGCCGGCTCTGCTCATCGTCGGCGTCGTCTGGGGTCTGTGGCACGCACCGCTCATCCTGCTCGGCTACAACTTCAACCGCCCCGACATCACCGGCCTGGGACTCATGGTCGGCGGCTGCATCATGGTCGGCATCCTCTTCGGCTGGCTGCGCCTGCGCACCGGATCCGTGTGGCCGGCCGTCTTCGCCCACGCCGCACTCAACGGGTCCAACGCGATGCTCCTGGGGCTGCTGATGGACTCCGGTGCGTCGACTCCCGACCCTGCGCTCATGACTCTCCTCGGGGTTTCGGGTTGGATCGTCTCTGCCGTCGTCGTCGCCACACTCGTTCTGACGGGGCAGTTCCGGAAGCAGCCGGAGCTGGGGATCAAGAAGGCTACCCCCGCAGCACCAGATCACCGGCAGACCGTCTGATCACCATCGAAACATGACGCCGGGGCCGGCCTCGAAATTGAGGCCGGCCCCGGCGTCCGTTAGGCTCAAAACCCCATAGACCTAAGGAGTCCCTTGTGATTTTTGGCCCATCGCTGCTGCAGACGGCAGGACGTATGCTCACCGCACCGATCTTCATCACCGGCGGACTCTCGGCTGTGAAGGATCCCGCGGGCAAGGCGGCGATGGCCGAATCGACTCTCGATTCCATCCGCGAATACGTGCCCGGACTGCCCGATGACAACGAGCTGCTCGTGCGCATCAACGGCGGCGTGCAGATCCTCGCCGGTGCCACCCTCCTGCTCGGCATCAAGCCGCGACTCTCGGCACTGGCGCTCGCCGGGTCCCTCATCCCGACCACGCTGGCCGGGCACTCGTTCTGGGAGATGGAAGGCGGCGACGCGAAGGCCCACCAGACCCAGTTCTCGAAGAACCTCGCGGCCCTCGGCGGACTGCTCCTCATCGCCGGGGACAGTGACAACACCAAGGCCATCGAGAAGGCCGCAAAGAAGGCCGCTAAGAAGGCCGAGAAGCGCGCCCTCAAGCAGGCCTGAGGCATGACGCACTCGTCCGCCGGTAACGCCTCCGAGTCGGAGGCTGCGGACGGTGTGCCTGCCGATCCGATGTCAGCCGCGATCGCTGACATCATCACTTTCAACGACGTCAAGGATCCCGATCTCTGGACGCGACCGACCACGCCGCCGTCCGTGATCGCCATCGTTGACCACGACCCCGCCTGGACCGATTATTTCGCCGAGGCGGCCCACCGGATCCGTCGGGCACTGGTCCCGAGCGGTTCGGTCGTCGGCATCGACCACGTCGGTTCCACCTCGGTGCCGGGGTTGCCGGCGAAGCCGATCATCGACATCGCCCTCGTCGTTGCCGATCCCACCGCCGAAGAGGACTATGTCCCTGCGCTCGCCGATGCAGGATTCGTTCTCACCATCCGCGAACCCGCCTGGTACGAGCACCGGATGCTCAAACGACTCGATCCGGAACCCGGGCAGCTGGACTGCAATCTTCATGTCTTCGGACCCCGGTGCGCGGAAGTGGCACGGATGCGGCTGTTCCGAGATTGGCTGCGCGACCATGAGGACGAACGCGGGACCTACGAGTCGGCGAAACGCGCCGCAGCCGAGGAATCGAACGCGGTCGGGGAAACGGTCATGGGCTACAACGCCCGCAAGCAGGCCGTGGTCCGCGGCATCTACCACCGCATCTTCGAAGCCCGAGACTGGGTCTGAATCCAACGCACCCCTGGAAATCGGCCGGGAAGCGCCTATGCTCGAGGCATGGCCAAGGCACTTCTCATCGTCGATGTCCAGAATGATTTCACCGAAGGCGGCGCGCTCGGCGTGACCGGCGGCGACGCCGTCGCCGAAGGCATCACCGCCCACCTCGCCGCACATGCCGGCGACTACGATGCCGTCATCGCCTCCCGCGACTGGCACGATGCCGACAACGACAACGGCGGCCACTTCAGCGACACCCCGGACTTCGTCGACAGCTGGCCCGTCCACTGCGTCGCCGGCACGACTGGCGCCGAATTCGACCCGCTGCTCGACGCCTCGGCCATCACCCACGAGGTGCGCAAGGGCCAGGGCAAACCCGACTATTCGGCGTTCCAGGGGATCACGGACACGGGGAGCCGCCTCGGCGAGCTTCT
The DNA here is from genome assembly GCF_000583215.1 of Brevibacterium sp. VCM10. Lineage (NCBI taxonomy): Bacteria > Bacillati > Actinomycetota > Actinomycetes > Micrococcales > Brevibacteriaceae > Brevibacterium > Brevibacterium sp. VCM10. Next base: position 66,936 of record NZ_JAJB01000020.1, on the reverse strand, counting down.
CACCGAACTCACCATCACCGAGGTGGACGTCGTCGGCATCGCCACCGACCATTGCGTACACGCTTCCGCCCTCGATGCGCTGAGCGCGGGATTGAGCGTTCGCGTGCTCACCGACCTCGTCGCGGGCGTCGGAGACGAGTCGAGCAGGGCCGCCCTCGCGGAGGTCGAAAAGGCAGGGGCCGAGCTCGCCTGAGCCGCTGACTCTCCACCCGTGCCGTAAGCTCAGCCGGAATCATCACCCCAGGTCAGCGGGTTTTCTCCATCGAAAGTTGCAGACCGAATCCGAACTCTTCGGCGATGTGTGTGACTCCTCAGATTGATGGACTGGAGTCATGAACTCACCACTGGCGAAAACCGCACACACGCTGACAACGAAGCGCGGTTCGTGGCTCGTCCTGGGCGGGATCGTCGTCCTCGTCGCTCTGCTCTTCGGACTCCTGTCCGGGGCAGGGGAGGACCGACCGACGGAAACCGCTCCGGCCGACTCCGAATCGACTCAGGCACAGGCAATCCTCGACAAGTTCCCCGAGGCGGACAAACAGTCCGTCATGGTCGTGGCGTCGAATGAGGACGGATCGGAACTCTCCGCCGACGACCAAGCGCAGCTGAAGGAGCTCGGCGGCTCGCTCGGCGATTCCGTCGGCGATGAATCCACTGCGGCCGTGACCGGGCCGATCCTCAGCGACGACAAACAGGCCGCGCTGCTCATGGTGCCGATCACGGTGGGCCTGACGAACTCCGACACCGCCGAGACCGTCGACGATCTGCGCACCACAATCGACGATGACCCGACCGCCCAGTCGCTCACCGGCGACGGCATGTCTCTGCTGGTCACCGGCGGTCCCGCGATCGGCGCCGATATCGCCTCGGCGTTCAACGGTGCGGACTTCACGCTGCTCATCGTCACCATCGTCATCGTCGCGCTGCTGCTCATCATCACCTACCGTTCGCCGGTCCTGTGGCTGCTGCCGCTCATCGTCATCGGCACCGCCGACGGACTCGCCTCGACCGTGACCGCGGCCGTCGGCGACTGGCTCGACCTGCAGTTCGATGCGGGCATCATCAGCGTTCTCGTCTTCGGCGCCGGCGCGAATTACGCGCTGCTGTTCATCTCCCGCTACCGCGAGGAGCTGCGCCGCTTCACCGACCACCGCACCGCCCTCGCCGAGGCGTGGACCCACACCGCCACGACGATCCTCGCCTCGAATCTCACCGTCGTGCTGTCCCTGCTCAGCCTCGTGTTCGCGATCATCCCCGGCACCCGCGGTCTGGGCATCACCGCGGCAGTGGGCCTGCTCATCTCCGCAGCCGCGGTCCTCTTCGCGCTGCCGCCCGTTCTCGCGATCTGCGGCAAGACGATGTTCTGGCCGTTCATCCCGAAGCCAGAAGCGACCGCGGATGAAGAGCTCACCCTCGCCGAGGCGGCCGCCGCCACTCGTGCCACCGCACCTGCGAGTGCGGCCAAGCCTTCGATTTGGCGGACCATCGCCACCCGCGTGGTGCGCAGACCGGGGCTCCACCTCGGTGCCGGGATCATCATCCTCGGTGTCATGGCCACCGGGTTCATCGGGTCGTCGATCGGTCTCGATCAGACCGAGAAGTTCCGGGTCCAGTCCGAATCGGCTCAAGGCCTCGACGTCCTCGCCGACCATTTCCCGCCCGGGGAATCCCAGCCGATCTGGATCGTCGCCGATGCCGACCATGCCGATGACGTCGTCGATTCGGTCAGCGATATGGACGGCGTCGTGCGCGCCTCGGCGATCGAAGACACGACAATCGACGGCACTTCCGTCACGAAGATCATGGTCACCGGTGAGTTCGAACCCGACAGCGCCAAGGGACTCGACCTCGTCGAGGACATCCGCAGCGACGTCCACGCCATTGACGGAGCGAACGCCCAGGTAGGAGGGGCCGCGGCCACGGAGCTCGACGCCCGCGACGGCAACCGGACGGACTTCGTCACGATCGTCCCGATGGTCCTGGCGATCAGCTTCATCATCCTGCTCGGCATCCTCCGCGCACCCATCGCGGCGTTCACTCTGCTGCTCGTCAACGTGGTGTCCTCGGCCGCGGCGATCGGACTCGGAGCATTCCTGTCACGGACGATCTTCGGCCAATCCGCGCTCGATGCTCAGGTGCCGATCCTCGCGCTCCTCTTCCTCGTGGCGCTCGGCATCGACTATTCGATCTTCCTCGCCCACCGCGCGAAGAAGGAGTCCGTCCTCCACGGCGGACGCCAGGGAATGGTCGAAGCCGTCGCCCACACCGGTGGAGTCATCACCAGCGCCGGCATCGTCCTGGCCGGAGTGTTCGCGGCACTGGGCATGCTGCCGCTGATGGTCCTCGGCCAGCTCGGCCTCATCGTCGGAGTCGGCGTGCTCGTCGACACGATCATCGTCCGCACCGTCATCGTGCCCTCGATCTTCGGGCTCGTGGGCGACAAGATGTGGTGGCCGAACAAGGTGATCACTCATTTCGATGAGGGTGGTGTTGGTGGTGAGACCGGTGGCGCTGTCCGCGCTGCCGGTTCCGGTCAGGCGGACGACGCCGACGATTCCGCCGTCGACTCGGTGCCGACCCACCTGCTCGCCGAGCAGGAGCACGTAAACAGTGGTTCGGGCTCACAGCACGGTCGGCACTGAGCTCGCGGGCCGAGCCTCGAACACATGTCAATGTGACTTGCCGGGCCCGGGTGGCGGGGAGACTCATCGCCTGGGCCCGGCTCGCCTTGCCGAACCGCCGGCGGAGGCCCGGCCTTCGCACCACTTCGTCGCCCGGCGTGCCGCCGACCGCGGGCATTCACACGACTTCGCCACCGGGATGTGGTTGAGTTGGCAGGGAGAATCGTGAGTACGGAACAACGTATGCAACAGCATCGCCTCGGCACCAACGCCTACGAGGCGGATCTGCAGGAAGGCGGCAGCGTGGGCGGGCGCAGATGGACGGAACGCACGATGGAGATCGGCCAGCATGCCATCGCGCTCGTCCTCATGCTCATCTCCTGCATCCGCGCGATCACCACCGGCGCTCCGATGCTCGCCGCGATCGCAGTGAGCATCGTCTTCCTCGCCTGGTACGCCCTGGGCGCGGTCCGCGCCGCCCGAACCGGTGCGCTGGTGCTGGCGAAATGGTGGCTCATCGTCCTCGCCGCAGCGTGGCTGTGCACCCTGCTCGTCTCCGCCGAGTTCATCTGGGTCGCCTTCCTCCTCTGGCTGCTCGCCGGCCACCTCTTCTCCCTGCGCATCGCCATCGTCTTCACTGCCCTGACCTATATCGCGACCATCGTCGCGCCGCTGGCCCACTATGGTCAGGTGCTCCCGCCGAGCATCATCGGCTCCCTCATCGGTGCCGTTTTCGCCCTCGGGCTCTCCCGCGGCTACATCGAACTCCTCCGTGAAGGTCGTCGCCGGGAGGAGCTGCTGCGCTCCCTCGAACTCGCCCACCAGAACCTGCTCGACCTCCAGGACGAACTCGCCCTGACTCAGCGGCATGCCGGCGAGATCCAGGAGCGGACCCGCGTCTCCCGCGACATCCACGACACGATCGCGCAGTCGATCTCGTCGATCCGCCTCATCGCCCACGCCGAGGCGGAGCGAACCACCGATGACCACGCCGGGCAGGTCCTCGCCCAAGTCGAGGGCCTCGCCGCGCAGAGCTCCCGCGACGTCCGCCGCATCATCGCCGCACTTGCCCCTGCCGAACTCGAGGACGGTGCGCTGACTGCGGCGATCCGCCGGCTGCTCGCCCGCCTCGAGGCGGACAGCTCGATCACGGGCCGGCTCGACGTCGACGAGACCCTGCCGACCCTGTCCGCCGAGGTGGAGGTGGCGCTGCTGCGTACCGCGCAATCGGCTCTGGCCAACGTTCGCCAGCATTCGCAGGCCACACGAGTGATGGTCAGCCTCATGGACCTCGACGGGGCGATCAGAATGGACATCGTCGACGACGGGGTCGGAATGGCCGATCCGCACAACCGACATCGGAACCCGGATTCGGGATTCGGCCTCGACTTCATCGGCTCGAGGACGCGCGAACTCGGCGGGGAACTCGTCATCGAGTCGAGCCCGGGCTCCGGGTTCGCGATCTCGGCGACCCTGCCCGGCCAATCCCAGCTGCACACTCGGGGTGCGGGGCTCAACCCCGCCGTCGAGGGCACGGACGCGGATTCGGACCGCCGCCTCGGCGAGGGTGAGGGCACAGGCGCGGACGGGGCGGGCACGGATGAGTCGGGCCGCCACGGCGAGGGTGATATCAATTCAGGTGAGACCCGCGACCCAGGAGAGAACGCATGAGCATTCGAGTCATCCTCGTCGACGACCACCCGGTCGTGCGGGCCGGTCTGAAGTCCGTCATCGACGCTCCGGACCACATCGCTGTGATCGGCGAGGCCGGCAGCGGAGAGGAAGCGCTGATGATCGTCGACGAACTCGACCCCGACGTCGTCCTGTGCGACCTGCGGCTGGGGGAGGGGATCGACGGCATCGAGGTGACGAAGCGGCTGCGCGCGAAGTCGAACCCGCCGGCGGTGCTCATCCTCACCACCTTCGACCTCGACTCGGAGATCATCGCCGCGATCAACGCCGGGGCCTCGGGGTACCTGCTCAAGGACATCGACCCGGGGGACATCTCGACGGCGATCGAGAAGGCGGCGAAGGGGGAGACGTATATGCCTCCGGAGATCTCGTCGAAGGTCTTCGCTGCGATGCGCAATCCCAGCCCGAAGCTCACCCGACGTGAACGCGACGTCGTGAAACTGCTGGCCACAGGAGCGTCGAACGTGCAGATCGCGCAGGAGCTCTTCGTCACCGAGGCGACGGTGAAGAGTCACCTGGTCAATGTCTTCACGAAGCTCGGCGTGGATTCCCGTGCCCGCGCCATCCGCGTCGCCGAGGACCAGGGGCTGGTGTAGAGGCCGCGCTTCCCGCGGCCTCCGCCGAGAAACGGGCTGAGTGTCGAAAAACGGGTGTGCACATGCGTTTCTCGACACTCAGCCCGTTTCTCGGCGATTCTCACGCGCCGGCCGAGCTCGCTTACTCGTTCGCGAACCGGGTGAACTGCGCTTCATCCTTGACCGAGGTGCCTCTGTATTCCTGTTGCTGCCCACTAGGCACCAGGTCTTGGTAGTAGCCGAGTCGGTTGCCCCAAGGATCTGTGAAGTCAACAAAAGCGACGACACCAGGCAGCTGTGACGGTTCGGACCGTTCTATCCCGGAGGAGTCGAGAATCGACAACGCCTCGGCCAGATCGAGAACGCGAAAGCGGACTCGGTTGAGCAATGGGGATGCTGGGTCCTTCCCTGACACCTGAAACCAGCATTCTTGACCGGGGATCGGAGCCCATTCGAAGAAGTCGTCGTGCGGCTCGAACTCCGGCTCGCGACCGAACAGCGAGCTGTAGAACGATCGCGCTTCGGCGGTCTCGTCGGTCGGCACGTAGACCTGCAACGTGAAACCTGTGGATTGTCAGGTGAATAACTGATTGGTAATGATTCGTGGCATCGTAGCTGGTGACGGCTTCAGGATGCCGGCGTGAGTCGAGTGATCTCGCCCGGACCCGCTTCTTTCGGCTACAGAGTTTCACCTCGTGCCGGTAGTGTGTTCCCTGCGCAACGGGACAGCCCGAGCGCGCGCAGGATCATTCGGATCGAGACAGCGGAGGTGACATGGCAGGCGAAGACGAGACTCTTCCGCCCCGCCCGGCGGCCCCTCCGAACCGTCGCATCGGCGCCCTGTCCGGCAACACCAAGGGCATTTCCACCACTGCAGATACCTCCGCCGAGGCGGCGCCGGACGTATCGACGAACGCGAACTCCGACCAGAATCCCGACCCTCGGTCCGCACCAGCCGGACCGTCGGAGGAGAACGCCGCAGCCGCCTCGGCGCCGGACATCACCCTCCCGCATGTCGGGGAACTCGAATCGGCGAGTGACGACGCCATCGTCGACCCCTCGGAAGCGGTGCTCGAGAGCATCGACCTCGATACTTGGAAATGGCCGGAGTTCTTCGCCTTTGCGCTCACCCGGATGCAGGAGATCTTCCCGACCGGCGGGATCCCGCGCGGCATCGGGCCGGTGCGCGAGTACGTCACCGAAGACAACGACTTTCGATCCTTGACCATCGACCGCGAGAAATGGCCGGCCGCCGACGAGGACTGGACCACCGTCGGCGACGTCCTGGCCAACACCCACACCGACGCCTGGCTCGTCACCCGAGGCGGGGTGGCGCTGGCCGAGGAATACGCCTGGCCGATGAAGCCAGCCCGCCAACACATGCTCTTCTCCGTGAGCAAGTCCATCGTCGCCACCGTCATCGGAGCGCTCGCCGACGCCGGACTCCTGCGCACCACCGACCTCGTCACCACCCATGTGCCAGCACTGGCGAAGAGCGGATACGTGGGAGCGACGATCCGTGACCTGCTCGACATGCGCTCGGGCATCAAGTTCTCCGAGGAGTACCTCGAGGAGGATTCGGAGATCCGTGCTCTGTTCGAAGCGGTCGATTTCGCGCCCCGATCGGCCGCCTCGGCGAAGGGGATCAAGAACTTCCTCACCGGGCTGACCAGCGACCGCGAACACGGCTCGGCCTTCGTCTACCGCAGCTGCGAAACCGACGTGCTCGCCTGGATCGCCGAGGCAGTCACCGGCCAGCCGTTCTCCATCGTCGCCAGCGAATACGTGTGGTCGCGGATCGGCGCCGCCCACGCCGCCCAGGTCTGCCAGGACCGGTGGGGCGGATCGATTGCCGACGGTGCCATCAGCGCCACCCTGCGCGACCTCGCCCGCTTCGGCGAGATCATCGCCCGAGGAGGCACCACCGAAAACGGCGAACGCGTGCTTTCGGCGGAATGGGTCGACGACATCTTCACCGGTGCCGAGGACTCCGCTGAGGTCTTCGCCGCGTCCCCGTCCGGACGTTCCTATCCTGGCGGAATGTACCGTAGCCAGTTCTGGCTGCCGTCGGCCAGCCGGGACGTCGTCATCGGCATCGGCATCCATGGCCAGATGCTCTACATCGACCGCGCCACCCAGACCGTCGGCATCAAGCTCTCGAGCGACCCGGAACCGGTGAGCCTCGCGGCCCAGCACGGCACCCTGGCCATGTTCGAAGCCATCGCCGAGGCGGTCCCGACCGCTGGTCAGACGCCTGCAGGCCCTGCCCCCACCGAGGCGGCTCCCCGGAACGCCGTACCCGGCCCCGCGCCTGCAGTGCCAAGCGCAGCTGCTCCCGCAGACCCGAGTATCGGCAGCCCCGAGGCGGAGAGTGCCGAGGCTCTGGCCGCAGAATCGATTCCGCCGGCCGCGACTCCAGCCGAAGCGGTGCAGGCGGCCGCCGAATCCGTCGAATCGGTCCCTGCGCAGACCTTGCCAGCCCCGGCGGAGGATGCCCCCGTGGCGCCGGCTCCCGCAGACCCGACTCGTGCAGCCCCAGCAGCTGCAGACCCTGCATCTGTAGCGCCCGTGCCTGCGCTGAGTGAAGCAGCGGTTGCACCTCCTGAGGCCGTGTCTGCCGCAGCAGCAACTCAGGAACCGCCTCTGCCGGGAACGCAGCCTGCCTCCCTCATCGGCCAGAACACGCTCTACTGAGGTCGAGCGGTTCGCGTGTCTCCTGCGGGCGGATCCACCTCGAAACAGCGCGGATAGTCGAGCCGGATCCACCCGCAGGAGACACGCCGGCCGCAGTCCCGTCCGGCGCAGCTGTGTACATGTCGATCCGCCTCTTAGGTGACAATTCCGTAGCGATTGATGCGGGGACTCGGTAGCGTGAGGATCGGAATGACACCGATCACAGGAGATACGACGATGACCGACTTCTTCGACCGCGAGACCGACGGCAAGTACGACAGGGCCTACAAAGAGACCACTCCCGACATTCTCAAGGCATTCGGCGAATTCAACAACGCCGTCTTCGCTTCCGAAGGTCGTGAGATCCCGCTGAAGTACCGTGAACTCATCGCCTACGCCGTCGGCTTGACCACCCAGTGCGCCTACTGCATCGATGCGCATTCGAATGCCGCCGTCAAGGCCGGCGCCACGGAGACCGAACTGGCAGAGACCGCCTGGACCGCCTCGGCTCTTCGTGCCGGTGGAGCCTACGCCCACGGCCGTCTGGGCTTCAAGCTTACCGGGGTCCACGAGCACTGAGTTCGCCCCGGGGCGAGTCCCGATTGCCTAGACTGAGAGGCGATCATGAGTGACGAGCCCCGCACCCTTCCGCGCAGAACACCCCGTTCCCGCCCGCACCGCATCCTCGTGCTGGCACTGGACGGGGTGTCTGCCATGGATCTCGGCGTCCCCGTCCAGGTCTTCGGCCGGGAGTCGAACGCAGCCACAGACCGCACCCGCACCGAGGCGGCCCCACGCTCCCAGCCGAATCCGAGCGGTGAGGCGGCTTCCGCCGTGCCCGGCGGACGGGGGTCGACCGTGCCCGTAGGCAGCTGGCCCTATGAAGTCGAGGTCTGCGGCATCACCGCAGGCAAAGTGGCTGGATCGGACGGCCTTGATTATTCCGTCGATCGGGGTCTCGAAGCGTTGGAGGCCGCGGATACGGTCATCCTGCCGGGTGCCACCTCGGCGGTGGCGGACGAACCGCCCGCTTCGGTCATCGGGGCCCTGCTCTCGGCGTTCGAACGCGGCGCGCGGATCGCCGCGATCTCCACCGGCACGTTCGTCCTCGCGCGCACGGGGCTGCTCGTCGGGCGACGCGCCACCACGCACTGGTCGACGGCGAAAGAGCTTGCTCGACGGTTCCCCTCGATCAAGGTCGACGAGAACGTCCTCTTCATCGACGAAGGACAGCTGCTGACCTCGGCCGGAGCCGCCTCGGCGATCGATCTGTGCCTCCATCTCATCCGCAGCGACCACGGGGTCGGCCTGTCCAATCAGGTCGCCCGACGCCTGGTCGCCGCCGCCTACCGCAGCGCGGGCCAGGCACAGTACGTGCCGCGCAGCGTGCCCGACCCTCTCGGCGATGACTTCGCCGATACCCGCGAATGGGCGCTTCAGCACATCGGCGAGAAGATCACCTTGCGGGATCTCGCCGCCAATGCCGGAGTCTCCGTGCGCACCTTCTCTCGCCGCTTCGTCGAAGACACCGGCTACACCCCGATGCAGTGGGTTCTCAGGGCCCGAGTCGATGTCGCCCGAGAGCTGCTGGAGAATTCCGACCTGGGCATCGAGCAGATCGCTGACCAGGTGGGACTCGGGACGGGGGCGAATCTGCGGATGCACTTCCAACGTATCCTCTCGACCTCACCGAACGACTACCGCCACTCCTTTCAGGGTTGAAAAGGCACTCTTCCCAGGGCTGAGTACAGGCCGCTTCGAGTGGTGAGGGCTGGGCGCTTTTCGGTACATTTCAGCGACCCGGATCACACGTCAGCGGCCCTGGCCAGAAACTTTCGGCATCTGGCAATACGACTGGCGAGAACCTTGCGCAGATTGACTGTCTGGCCACTGTTGCCGCGCGTGGAAGTCGCCCATGATGGAGATATCAAGACGAATCCCGTGTAAAAGGAGTGACATTGACTCGCATCGCCATCAATGGTTTCGGTCGCATCGGACGCAGCACCCTGCGGGCCCTGATCGAGCGCGGCAGCGAGCTCGAGGTCGTGGCCATCAACGACCTCGGCGCCGTCGACGATCTCGCTCGGCTGCTGAAGTTCGACACCACCCTCGGACGCTTCAATCACGACGTCGAGGCCACCGAGGATTCCCTCATCATCGACGGCAAGACCATCAAAGTCTTCGCCGAGAAGGATCCGGCCAAGCTGCCCTGGGGCGAGCTCGGCATCGACATCGCCCTCGAATCGACCGGCCGCTTCACCAAGGCCGACAAGGCCAGCGCCCACATCACTGCCGGCGCGAAGAAGGTCCTCGTCTCCGCTCCCTCGAAGGGTGCCGACGTCACCCTCGCCTATGGTGTGAACAGCGAGGCGTACAAGCCCGAGCACACCGTCATCTCCAACGCCTCGTGCACGACGAACGCCCTGGCTCCGCTGGCCAAGGTCCTCGATGACCTCGCCGGAATCGAGCAGGGCTTCATGACCACCGTCCACGCCTACACCGGTGACCAGATGGTTCAGGACGGCCCGCACAAGGATCCCCGTCGTGCCCGTGCCGCTGCCGAGAACATCATCCCCACTTCGACGGGTGCGGCCAAGGCCATCGGCCTCGTCCTCCCGCAGCTCGACGGAAAGCTGTCCGGTGACGCCATCCGCGTTCCCGTCCCGGTCGGCTCGATCGTCGAGATCAACACGACAGTGTCCCGCGAGGTCACCCGCGACGAAGTGCTCGACGCCTACAAGAAGGCCGCCGAGGGCGACCTCAAGGGCATCCTCGACTACGAGGTCGAGCCTGTCGTCTCCTCCGATATCGTCGGTCAGTCCGCTTCGTCGATCTTCGACTCCGCGCTCACTCGCGTCGTCGGCAAGCACGTCAAGGTCGTGGCTTGGTATGACAACGAGTGGGGCTTCTCCAATCGTGTCGTCGACAACCTCGAGTTCATCGGCAGGAACTGACGTTCACCGCTGATGTTTCCCGGCGTTCGACGCCGGCGACATTTCGGCGCCGAGGTGGTCCCTCGATGCCAACGGATGCAACTGTGGCCTCGAATCTGCTCAACGCAGATTCGAGGCCACAGCCTTGTGATGACTCAGCCGCCCTTGTGGTGACTCAGCCGCCGGAACTTCACTGACGACGCCTGGTCGCTCAGCATCCTTTAGCGGAGAGCTCAGACGTCATCGGAGCCGGGGGTGCCGCCTTCGTCTTCCCAGCGTTCGATCGCGCGGACTTTTGCGCGGCTGAACTTCAGACGAATGCCGTAGCCACCCTCTGCGCCGTCAGGAATGAACCGTGCACCGTACTCCTCGAGGGCGAGGATGAGACGACGTTCCTGCTCGGCGGTGAGGTCCGCGATTCCCTTTTCGTAGTTCTTGAGTTCGGACTTCTTGATCTCAGCCTTGTCTGCCACATGCTTGGCTGACACCTGGCAGAGGATCCGCGATGCACGCGCCAGGGGGCCGTCGATGATGATCTCTTCTGTGCTCATGGCTCCACCATGCCAGAGCCCACCATGCCTGCCAAGGCCAGTCGCCTGAGACATTTCGCAGGTGGGAGCGGATTATATATATGTTCGATTCGTGACCGAGCATGTTGTGTCAATGCCGGTGTCTAGTGTTCTTCTCAAGCTTCCGACATCGGAGTCGGCGGCACCGCGTCGCAGGGTGCGGCGCATGACGGAAGGTCAGAACAATGATGATCACGACCAACAGCGTCGCTCGCTTGGCGCAGAGGTGCGGAGAGTTCCTCGGCGACTTCGGTCAGGCGATGACACCGAGCTACCCGAGTAGCCTCGCGCTGTGCATTCTTGACGCGATCTATTCGACGGGCTCCCACCCGACAGCGGTGGATAACATCGTCGCCCGGTACATCGCCCGACACGGGAACAGTGACGGTGCGAAATCGCTTCGCTATTCGATCGCCGCGGCTGGAGGGGCGGACGTGTGGGCGCGCGAGGTGATCTGCAACCTCAAACCGGCCAGTACCCGCCCCGGGGCAGTTCTCAAGGCTGAGGTCGTCGACAGCGCCGTCCGAGTCATGGCCGACCATGGAATCGATGATGTCGGTGATCTGCGGGAGGCGGTCGGTGAGGGAGCCGGCGGCTTTGCGTTCTCCAGCGACGTGTCGAAGGGGTGGCGAGCTCTGCCCAGCCAGAGCTCGGGCATCACCTGGCTCCACCTGTTGATGCTCGCCGGGTCCACCCATTTCGAAGTCGACCACAAGGTGGTCGGATACCTCGCCGAGGTGGCCGATCCCGCAGCAGATCTCACCGTCGACTACGTGCACGCTGAGATCGACGCGGTCGCCCGCGTGCTCGATGCCGAGGTGCCGACCGTCGAAAGGATCGTGTGGCAGGCCTCACACGGTCGCATCCTCTCACAGCTCAAGGACGAGGACCTGCTACCGGTCAGCGGTCCAGTTGAAGGGCCTGAGACGTCCAGCGCGGTCTGGGAGTTCTGTCCGGAACCGCTGGTGAGCAGACCCGTCTGAACCGTGTCGAGCGGTGCGCTCGGCTCAACTCTCCGTATTGCGCCGGTGCTGAGCGGCCAGCCGCACCGGCGCGTTCGGGGCACCGTAGCCCTGGTAATCTCCTCGGCGCTCAACCATCTCGAAGAAGACCGAACCGATCGTCGACGTATAGAAATGGAGGAACTCGCCCCGGTCGTCACGGTCGTAGAGGATATTGTGCTCACGCAGCCGGCCAAGCAGCTCAGGTTCGAGGTCGAAGCGCGCGGCAAGGTCCTCATAGTAGTTCTGCGGCACTGCCAGGAACTTCAAACCACGAGCGACCGCGGCCATTGCGGCAGTGAAGATGTCATCGCAGACGATAGCCACATGCTCCGGGTAGGTCTCTGCGGGTGAGCCGGTGCCTCGGCTCAGTGGGTTGGGGCTGTGGTCGGGAGAGACGTTGAGCGGCATCCTCACTGCCCCATCGGCACTCGACATCACTTGGGAGCGCACAAGACCGGAGGGGCTCGGCACGTCCTGGGACGGCAGAGCGGTCAGGGCGAGCAGGGAGGTGTAGAAAAGCACTGCTTCGTCGTAGTGATGAGCAGGCTGAGCGAGGTTGATGTGGTCGATCGCCGACTGCCGCTCGTCCGGGACGGTGCCGAACTCGTCGGTCCACTGCGGATCCACGCCGTTTCCGTCACCGAAGAAGACCTCCGATCCGTCGGGCGCGAAGACTCCACGCAGCACCTCTTCGTCGTGTGCCTGATCGCGGGGGACTTCGGTAGCCGAGAGCAAGAGCGCACGTTCCATTGCGGCGTCGGCATCGTCGACGGCGAAGCCGATGCCGCGCAGGAATGTTCCGGATCCGGGGGAGTCTGCTGCCACGGCGGCGGCTTCGTCAGCCGGGTCGGTGCTGTCGATGGTCACGGCGGTGGATTCGTAGTGCCGACTGGTGGGTTCGGTGACGACGATTCGAGCCTGACCGCGTCGCCACAGCTGCACATGCGGTTTCGTGCGATGGAAGCCGACGAACCGGAAGCCGAGCTGGTGGAGCTGCCGGGTGAGCGCGCCCAGATCATCGGTGCTCAGTTCGACGTAGTCGATGCCGCGAGGCTCCGAGACCTGGGGCAGAGGGCGCAGATTCAGCCGCGCGCGATTGCTTTCCAGCCCAGCACCAGGCGCCTCGGCCTCACCAGCGGCAGATGCCTTGGCCCCGCTGGCGGCCGACACGTTGGCTTCGAGCCACCGCAGGGAACGCAGTCCGTCGACAGCGGTGCGCTGAGTGTCGGCCTGCCGGAAGGAATCGTTGAAGACCTCGAGCGACACCGGTCCGGCGTAACCGGTCCCAGCGACGCGAGCGAGGAAGTCGGTGAGATCCCACGAGCCTTCGCCGGGGAAGACTCGGTGGTGACGGGACCAGCTGAGCACGTCCATCGACAGGGCCGGGGCATCGGCGAGCTGGAGGAAGAAGATCTTCTCTCCCGGGATCTCGGCGATGCGTGACAGGTCCGTGTCACGGGAGAGGATGTGGAAGCTGTCCAGGCAGGTGCCGATGCGCGGATGATCGGCGGCCTTGACGAGGTCCCAGGCGCGATCGTATTCGGAGACGAACCGCCCCCAGGCCAGCGCCTCGTAGGCGACGTCGATGCCGTATCTCTCGGCCAGATCGCCGAGGCGGCGCAGCTGATCGACGACGACCTGATCATCGTCGACGGTTGCGGTGGCGACGTTCGAGCACAGCAGCATCGTGGTCATACCGAGCCGCTTCATCAGCTGGAACTTCGCCTCGGCGCGGGCCAGGTTGGCGGCGAACAGCTCGTCCTCGACGCCTTCGAAATCGCGGAAGGGCTGATAGAGATCAAGACTCAACCCGAGTCCTGCAGCCAGTCCGGCGATCACCTCGGGGGAACTGGGCGAGACGATGAGATCCTGCTCGAAGATCTCGACTCCGTCGAACCCGGCCGTCGCGGCAGCCTGCAGCTTCTCCTCAAGCGTGCCGGACAGACACACGGTGGCAATCGAGGTTCTCATCGTGACCTTTCCTCGTGGACGACATCGATCTCTTCCAGATTCAGTCCCTTCGTCTCCTTCGCCGTCATGGCGACCAGGCCGACGACGATGCAGACACCCGCGGTGAACGCGGCCACCGAGACCCAATTCTCTCCTCCGGCGCCGGCGACAGCGGACGCGAGGACCGGAGCCAGACCGCCGGAGACCGCGAAGCCGACCTGAGTGCCCAGGGCCAGACCTGTCACTCGTGCCGTCGTCGGGAACATCTCGGCGTAGAACGAGGGCCAGATGGAGTTGGCCAGCGAGTACGCACAGCCGGACATGATGGCGCCGAAGACGAAGATGAGCGGCCAGTTCCCGGCCGAAACCGCACCCAGGTACGGGAACATCATCAGACCCGACCCGACGGCCCCGGTGATGAAGACCGGCTTCCGGCCGAACCGGTCGGAGAGCAGCGCGGCGGCCGGGATCGCGAACAGGGCGACACCGTTGGCGATGACCGAGACGAGCAGCATGGTCGAACGCTCGAGACCGACGATCGACGTGGCGAATGACAGCGACCAGACGGTGAAGACCATATTCACGGTGTTGACCATGGCGCACAGGGCCACGCGGACGACAGCGGCCTTGTGCCACCGGAATACCTGCATGAGAGGTGGGTTGTCGGCGCGTGCCTCCTTGAACGCCGGCGGCTCCTCGAGCCCTCGACGGATGAACCAGGCGGTGAGCACGACGAGCGCCGACAGCCAGAACGGTACGCGCCAACCCCAGCTGAACAGTGCTTCGTCGGGCAGGAAGGCAGTGAAGGGGATGAACACGGCAGTGGCGAGCAGGGTCCCGGCCTGAGTGCCGTGCAGGGTCCAGCTTGTCGTCCACGATCGTTTTCCCTCGGCCGAATGTTCGAGGGAGACGGAGATTGCGCTCGCCTGCTCCCCCGACGCGGACAGCCCTTGGACGATGCGGCAGAGCACGAGCAGGATCGGGGCCAGCATGCCGACCTGCTCAAAGGTCGGCAGGCAGCCGACGAGGAAGGTCGAGACTCCCATCATGAACAGAGTGAGCATGAGGACGAACTTGCGACCGAAGCGGTCACCGAGCGGTCCCATGATGAGCGCACCCAGCGGGCGCACGACGTAGGCGACTCCGACGGTGCCCATCGCCAAGAGGATGGCGATTCCCGGTGCGGTGGTCTCGGGGAAGAACAGGGTATTGAGCACCAGCGCCGCCGCGGTTCCATAGACCGCGAAGTCGTAGTACTCCAGAGCGGAGCCCGTCCAGCTCGACAGAGCCGCGCGCAGCGGTGTCTTCCTCGTGGGGCGAGCTTCCTCGATCGCGTTGCTCATGCTTCCTCGCATCTCTCATTCTCAGGGACATGTCGACGGCCTCAGCGCTGCCGTGCGTTCATCGGACCGATGCTGTATTGCCATAGTGTGGCAATAATTGTTACATTGTGGTTTACAGTGTGATCGAGATGACATAGCCTGTCAACGTGAAGCAGGGGAATTCTGCCGTTCGGACACACGACGTTTCCACGCCTACGCCCCGACACCATCGAACAGCCACAGCAGCGCAAGGAGGTGAAGCATGCCGCCCAAGGGCTCGAACTCGGTGACGAAGACCTTCGAGATGCTCGAACTCCTCGGTGAATCGCCCGAGGGGATCAGCGCCGCCCAGGCCGCCGAGACCACCGGCTACCCTTTCTCGACGGCCTACCGTCTCCTCGGAGGGCTCGTCGAATCCGGCTATGCCGGCTATGACGCACGCACGAAGATCTACACCCTCGGAATGGAGGTCTTCCGACTGGCCCAGAAGGTCGCACACCGGCAGGGACTGTCCGGAGCGACGAAGGATCTGCTCCAGGAGCTGACGGCCTCCACCGGCGAATCGAGCATCCTCGCGGTCCGTCGCGGCAATGCCGCACTGACCGTGCTCACCGTCGACGGCCCGCAGTTTCGCACGACCACCGACCCCGGAGACGAATCTCCGCTGCACACCTCCGCGATCGGTCAGGCTCTGCTCGCCCATGATCCGCAGGTCGATGCCACGGTCGACTCCCTCGACCTCGTCGCCCGCACACCGAACTCGATCACCGACCCGGCGCAGATGCGCACGCGCCTCGAACGGATCCGCGCCGACGGGTGGGCGGGACAGTCCGAAGAGAACGACATCGGCATGAATGCCCTGGCCGTACCCGTCTTCGACCTCGACGGCACACTGCTGGCCTCACTCGCGCTCGCCGCACCCGTCTTCCGCCGCAGCCTCGACGAGCTCATCGAATTCGTTCCCCAGTTGACCGAGACCGCGGCATCCATCGCCGCCCGATTCCCGAGGTGACCATCGTCGAACCGCACACCGAGCCCGAGATCCTCATCCTCAACGGCCCCAACCTCAACCTGCTCGGGGAACGCGAACCGAAGATCTACGGCCGCACCACCTTGGCCGATATCGAGGCCATGTGCGCCGACACCGCCGCCGAGGCGGGGCTGGGCGTCCGCTGCATCCAGTCCAACCATGAGGGCGGGCTCATCGACGCCGTCCACGCCGCCCGGCACTCCACGGTCGGCGCGATCATCAACGCCGGCGCGTACACGCACACCTCCCTGGCCCTGCACGATGCGCTCAAATCCTACGACCACCCGATCATCGAGGTGCACCTGAGCAACCCGCATGCCCGGGAAGCCGTGCGCCACCACTCGTACCTCTCACCCGTGGCCGCAGCCGTCATCGCCGGAGCCGGCGCAAAGGGCTACGTCCACGCGATCGAGATCCTCGTCGACCACCTCACGAACGCGAAAGCGAGACTATGACCTCATCCCTCCTCCTCGGCCTCATCGGCGACGGCATCTCCGCCTCCCGCACCCCGCGGATGCACGAGAACGAAGGCGCCGCACACTCCATCCCCACGATCTACCGCACCATCGACATCAGCAGCCCCCACCTCGCCGAGGCGACACTGACGGAGCTGCTCACCGCAGCGGTCCGCCTCGGTTTCGACGGGCTCAACATCACCCACCCGTTCAAGCAGCAGGTCATCGGCCTCCTCGATGAGGTCGATCCGGTGGCTGCGCGCATCAACTCGGTCAACACAGTCGTCATCGACGATGCCGGACGGACGACGGGATACAACACCGACGTCACCGGTTTCGCCGCCGGATTCCGTGCCGGACTGGACGGTGCCGCCACCGAGGCGGTCGTGCAGATCGGTGCGGGCGGTGCCGGCCGTGCGGTCGGGTTCGCCCTTGCCGAACTCGGGATCGGCGACCTCATCATCGCCGACACCGATGTGCGGCGTGCCGAAGGACTCGCCGCGGACATCGTCGAAACGTCATCGGTCGGAACTCGGGCGCGAGCGATCGGGCTCGATGAGCTGGAGGGGGCGGCCGCCTCGGCGCAGGGGATCGTCAACGCCACCCCGGTGGGGATGGAGGCGTATCCGGGAACCCCGGTCGACACCTCGGTGTTCAGGTCGGAGACCTGGGTGGCCGACGTCGTGTACTTCCCGCTCGAGACACAACTGCTCGCCGAAGCTAGGGCCAAGGGGTGCCGCACGCTCGACGGATCAGGAATGGCGGTCAATCAGGCCATCGACGCGTTCGAGCTCTTCAGCGGCCAGAAGGCGAACCCGCAGCGCATGCGCGAGACTTTCCTGTCCTTCGGAGCCTGATGCTCAGACCTGTTCCTTCTTCTGCTTGCGGTATTCCTTGAAGAAGCTGAAGGCGAAGATGCCGACGATGAGGGCCAAAGTCAGCCACAGGGCGTACTTGTCGATGACCTTGAGGATGTCGACGGCGGCCTCTCCGAGCTGATAGCCCAGGAATGTCCAGATGAGCGTAAAGATGAGGCAGCCGAGGAGATCGGCGACGAGGAACAGCGACAGCCGCATCCGCGTCCATCCCGCGACGAGATAGACGAGCGTGCCCGGGATACCCGGGCAACGCGAGATCAGCGTCATGAGGAACAGCGCCCAGCTCGGGATCTTCTTCAGCTGGTTGATGCGTTTGAGCTGGCGCTCGTTCTGCGCGAAGAGCCGCAGCACACCGTCGCCCCAGCGGCGACCGGCCAGCCAGAACGCCCAATCGAGTTTGGCCATGCCGACGAAGCCTGCGACGACGACCAGCCACAGCGGAATCTCACCGACCCGGGCATAGGCGGCAGCAGCGACGATCGAGGTCTTCGCGCCGTTGATGAATTCCTGGACGACCGGAGCATGGACGAGCATCCACGGTCGCAGCGGCATGAGGCCGAGGTAGATGAGCGGGACGCCGATGATGATGAACAGCAGCAGCTTGTCGAGGCCGGCAGCCTTGCCCTGCCAGGGTTTGATCGCCGCCCACGGATTCTCCTTGGCCTCGGACTCGGACTCGGAGGTGGCATCCGGCTCAGTGGTTGCGGAACCGTCTGCCTGCGCGGAACCATCGCCCGGCTCGGTGGACCCGGGCGTGGTCGATGAGGGGTCTGCGGATACGGGGTCAGCCTCGTCGCGTTCCGCGCGATCGTCGCTCATCGGTGGGCTCCTGCGGGTCGTCGTGGCGGTCGGCGCTTACGGTATCACAGGCGTCCGAACGCTCCACCTAAGAAGACTCTCATCGCCTCCGGCTCGACTTTGCCGCAGGCCTTGGGCAATGTGGACGGTATGGGTGGACGATCGAAGATCATCGGCTGGATTGTGGCCGGTCTCGTCGTCATGCTCGCACTGCTGACCGTGCTCATCGTGCGCAACACCACTCAGGCGGACCCGCCGGATCTCAGCCCGGTGGAAGTCACCCCTGAGCCGACGGAGACCTCCAAGCCCTCAGATGCAGACGCCGACAGCTCTGCCGACGAAGACTCGACTGGCGCCTCCGACACCGGCGCCTCCGCTGCCGAGGACTCAGATGCCGCGGACTCCGGAGGCGAGGATTCGCGAGAACCTGATGAGATCGAGCACTCCTACGAACCGGTGCCCAACCCGCCTCGTGAAGTCCCCGACGACGATGATGACGGGGACGACGACGGCGACGATGATGACCGGGACGACGACGATGACAATGACGGCGACGACGATGACGACTGAACGGCGCGTCGGGCTGACCGTTCAGAACCGGTTGACCATCACCGTCGCCGCATTGTCCGTGCTCACCCTCTCCATCGTCGGCCTCATCCTCTACACCGTCGAGTCGAGCAACGTCTCCAGTCGGATCACCGCCTCGATGTCTCAGGAGGTCGACGAGATGCGGACTTTCTCGGAGAACGGGATCGATCCGCAGACCGGTAAGCCGTTCACCTCCGTCGATGAGATCCTCAGCAATTTCCTCGCCCAGAACAGGCCCGATGAGGACGAGGTGCTGTTCGCGTTCCTCACCGACGGCCGCGTGCTCTATCAAGGCGAACCGAAAAGGCTGCTCGGGAGTTCGGGCGAATTCGAGAAGGCCGTGGCCGGTGCCGCCGAGAAAGGCGGGGAGATCCGCCTGACCGTCGGCGACGTCGAGTACGAAGGATTCGTTCTGCCCATCACCGGCACCGAGGCGGGAGCGGGCACGACCACGGACACCCAGACTGCACCCACCGGTTCGACGAGCCGGACCAAAGGCGTCGGCGAGGTGGCGGGCGGAACGGCCGCGACGAACGGGGCGGGCGCCTTCGTCGTCGTCCACAACGTCTCGGCCAGTCACTCCGATCTCGTGCAGTTCATGCAGATCTACGTCGTCGTCGCGCTCGCCGCCGCCCTGCTCATCGCCGGACTCTCCTCACTTCTAGCGCGCCGGCTGCTGTCACCGGTGACCGAGCTGAGGCGGACCGCGCAGTCGATCTCCGGTGGTGACCTCAGCAGTCGGCTGGAGACGAAGGGCCATGATGACATTGCCGAACTCGGGCACACCTTCAATGACATGCTCGACCGTCTCGAGGCGGCATTCGAAGCTCAGCGGCGGTTCCTCGATGATGTCGGGCACGAGCTGCGCACCCCACTGACCATCCTCGGCGGTCATCTCGAGACGATGAACGCCGAAGATGTCGGAGACGTCGAGGAGACTCGGGCGATGCTGCTCGATGAGACGGATCGGATGGGCCGCCTCGTCGAGGAGCTGCTCCTGCTGGCTCGTGCCCGCCGTCCTGATTTCGTGCGTTTCGCCGAGGTGGACCTCAGCGGGGTCGTGTCCGATTCCCTGGCGAAGGCCAAAGGACTGGGAGACCGGGAATGGGGCCTCGACGTACCTGAATCGCTGAGTTTCTGCGGGGATCGACAACGCCTGACGCAGGCGCTTCTGCAGTTGGCGTCCAATGCCGTCGAGCACACCGAGGAGGGTCAGAAGATCGTCTTCGGTGCCCGGGATGATGCCGAATCCGTGCACATCTGGGTTCGCGACGAAGGCCAGGGGGTGCCCGATGAGATCGCCGAGGACATCTTCGACCGTTTCTGCCGCGGGTCGACCGACGGGGACGGGTTCGGGCTGGGACTGTCGATCATCTCCGCCATCGCCGAGGCGCACGGAGGCTCGGTCGTGCTCGACCAGACCACCATCGGTGCACAGTTCCGCATGATCCTGCCGAAAGGACAGAAGTGAAGAGTATTCTCGTGATCGAGGACGAACAGCGGATCTCCGCCTTCATCTCGAAGGGCCTGACCGCCGCCGGATTCAGTCCGCAGACCGCCGCCGACGGAATCACCGGGCGAGATCTGGTATTGACGGGAGACTTCGCGCTCGTCATCCTCGACATCGGTCTGCCCGGTCTCGACGGTTTCACCGTGCTCGGGCAGCTGAGAGAGCGGCGCCCCGAACTGCCGGTGCTCGTGCTCACCGCCCGTGACAATCCGGATGACACGATCTACGCTCTCGAGTCCGGGGCGGTCGACTATATGATCAAGCCCTTCCGGTTCGCAGAGCTGCTGGCTCGGGTTCGTCTGCGGCTCAAGGAGAGCCCGCAGGAGCAGGAAGTCACGGAGCTCGTCCGCGACGAGGTGCGCATCGACCTGCTCAAGAGGCAGGTGTGGGTCAGAGACCGTCTCGTCGAACTCTCGGCTCGGGAGCTGTCCCTGGCCGAGATCCTGCTGCGCAACAGAGGCAACGTCCTTTCCCGCGAACAGCTGCTCTCCTATGTGTGGGGATTCGACTTCGACCCAGGCTCGAACGTCGTCGACGTCTACATCGGGTACCTGCGCAAGAAGCTCGGCTCCGATTTCGTCACCACCGTGCGGGGTTTCGGCTACCGCGTGGATTGACTCGATAGGACGAAATCAGCCTCAGTCTGGATCGACTGGTTGCAGGACATGAAGCGGAAGTGAACTCACGGGGACAGAATCACCTGAGACGACCAGGACAACCCGCCCCCGAATGACAGGAGAAGAGTGGGCACTCCTGCTGGCAGCTCACCGCTGTGTGAGAGCTTCGAGAGAGCTAGAGGGATCGACGCGGCGGAGGTGTTGCCGGATTCGACAACGTCGCGAGCGATGAGCGCGTGACCGAGACCAAGGTCGTCGACGAGGGGTTCGATGATTCGCAGATTTGCCTGATGGGCGATGAATGCTCCGATGCTCTCGATGTCGAGGCCCGCCCGAGCCACTGCTTCGCGAGCCGTTGACGCCATCGTCGAAGTGGCCCACCTGAAGACTGACGCTCCGTTCTGAGTGAAATCGGCCTCCCATGATCCTCGAATAGTCACATTGTCACGAAGGCCGGGGTCGGTTCCCCATTCTGCCGGATGGATTCCCCGTCGGTCTCCGGCCGAGACGATGACGGCACCGGCACCGTCGCCGAGGAGGATGCACGATGATCTGTCGCTCCAGTCGGTGACGTCGCTCATTTTCTCCGCCCCGATGACGAGAACATGCCTGCTCTGATCGGATCGGATCGAATTCTCGGCGACATTGAGGGCCGTGCTGAAGCCGGCACAGGCGTTGTTGATGTCGAAGCAGACTGCATTCGTCAGGCCGAGGCGGCCGGCGACCTCTGCTGCGGTGCTCGGACACCTGTCCCGAGCGGAGCAGGTTGCAACGATCACCATGTCGATGGCGTCCGATGCCAGCCCTGCCGATCTCATTGCCATGTGTGCTGCCGGTGCAGCCAAGTCCGAGACCTGTTCGTCAGCTGCGGCAATCCGGCGTGTTCGGATGCCGGTGCGACGCCGGATCCAGGCGTCGTCGGTATTAACCAGTTTGGCGAGGTCATCGTTGGTGACGATGCGCTCTGGCTGGTGGAAGCCGGTCCCTGTGATCGTCGAAAATGGCATATATCTCCTCGGTCGAAGTTTACCGCACGAGCGTACACTAAAAATGTCCGAGGTAGACTGGATGCATGCCCAAACGAACTCTCGACCAGGTGCGGGAGACCCGGGAAACGGTCCTCCGGCGCAGCGCTGATGTCGCGTCGGTCAACGGTCTTGACGGGCTGTCGTTCAGCCAGATCGCTTCAGAAGTCGGCTTGTCGAAATCGGGGTTGGCCGGTTACTTCGAGTCGAAGACCGATTGGCAGCTTGCTGTCATCAGATATGCCCGCTCCGTGTTCAGAGAGTCGGTCATCGATATCGGTCGAGAGAACTCGAATGTGAATACTCCGCTGATCGTCAGCACTTGCCGTGCGTGGTTGGACTACCTCGAATTGCCTGTCTTTCCCGGTGGTTGCTTTTTTGCCGCGGCAGCGGCCGAATTCGACGATCGTGAAGGTGCCGTGCGCGACGCCGTTCGCGATACTTATGCTCAGCTGCGAAATTATATTGCGGCATTGGCGGGACGTGATGCCGATGAAAAGTGTGCCGGAGAGCAGATGGCCTTCGAACTGATCGCGGTGATGATCTACCTCAATCAGAGTCTCCGCATCGGTGATGATCATCACGCCGGATCAATGGCTCGGCGTTCTATCAGCAGAATCATCGGTCAACCAGTCGACGAGTAGCAGAGCCTATTCGCAGACTGCGCTGGCAGTCGCACTGCGACCTCGAGAGATACGGGCGGGCGCTGGAGCAATCTGAACCTAAGATCTTTCTCATCTGCGTCTTAATCTCATCTTAATCACGGACGACAAGCTGAGATGTATGAGAAGACGATTGAGAATCGCATTGTTCTCCCACGACTCGCTGGGACTGGGCCACCTCCGCCGCAACCGGGCTCTCGCCTTTGCCCTGGCCCGGGACCTGCCGGCGCTGACCGGCCGTGAGGTCTCCGGTCTGCTCATTGCCAGCAGTCCCGAGGCCACGCGATTCGACCTGCCCGATGGGTGGGACTGGGTGATCCTGCCCGGAGTCACTCCCGCGCCCGGCGGTTACGTGCCCCGGTCGCTCGCTTCCTCGATGCAGGGGCTGAGGGCACTGCGGGCGGCGGCGATCTCGGCGATCCTCGATCAGCAGCGGCCCGAGCTCTTCATCGTCGACCGGCACCCCTTCGGCATCGGCGGCGAACTCGCCGAGGCCATAGACCGGGTTAGGGGCCACGGTTGCCGCACCGTCCTCGGCCTGCGCGAAGTCCTCGACACCCCGTCCGTCATCGCTGCCGAATGGGAGAAGGTCGGAGGGCCCGCACGCGTGGCCGAATCCTTCGACACAGTCTGGATCTACGGTGACCCGGACGTCTACGATCCCCGGTCCACCGGGGAAGTGCCGGCTCCGCTTGCGGCCAAGGCCGTGACCACCGGCTATCTGTCTCAGGACCGCCCCGCTGACGGCGGCCCACTGCCAGTGGGCGCCGAGGCAGCGAGCGCCCAGCCGGTCGGCGCCGAAGCAGCCGACACCGCGGAGGCAGAGTTCGGTTCCGAGCGGTTCCTCCTCACCTGCCTCGGCGGGGGATCCGACGGCGGAAGCCTCGCCTCCATCGCCGTCGACGCCGATCCGCCCGATGGCTGCCGTCACCTCATCGTCACCGGTCCGCAGATGGCCACGGAGGAGTTCGACCGACTGCGTGCACGTGCCGGTGGGGCCACCACCGTCATCCGCCACCACGACGATATCCCCGGACTCGTCGCCGCCGCCGAGGCGGTCGTGTGCATGGGCGGCTACAACACTCTGGCCGAGCTCATGGTCACCGATACTCCCGCACTTGTCGTCCCCCGCAAGGGTCATCGGGCCGAGCAGCCCAGGCGGGCATTCGCCCTTTCCGCAACCGGAGCGGTCGATGCCCATACGATCGAGCGCCTCGACGCCGATGTGCTCAGCGAATGGTTCGCCGGCCGGATCGGGCGACCCACAGACCGCTCCCATATCGATCTCACCGGATTGGTCACCGTTCCCCGCCTAGCAGCCGAACTCATCGCCGATGACCGCGCCGAGGCAACGGCACTCGCATCCGAAACCGGATCGACGACGGCGACTCCGCCGATCTCTGCGACCGCACCGACCACAACCGACACAGCACCGTCCGCCCGTCTGTCCATCACTCTGGAGGAGACCAGCCATGCTGTCTGAACAGACACCAACCATTTCGACGCCGGCCACGCCGACACCGCGTCCACCGGCAACCACGACCGCTCCATCGGAAAGGCATCCGGGTCGCCGCGCCTACGTGCTCAAGATGTACCCGCGGTTCTCCGAGACCTTCATCGTCTCCGAGATCCTCGCCCGCGAAGCCGCCGGAGAGGACCTCGTGATCTTCTCCCTGCGCCCGAGCACGGACACCCGCTTCCACCCCGAGCTCGCCCGCGTCCGCGCCGAGGTCATCCACATCGACCGACCCTCGAGCGCCCGCAGCTTCTGGCAGACCTTCGCCGAGGCGGCAGCGGAACCGCGCGTGGCCGCGGCAGTGCCGGGCCACCTCGGCGAGCTCATGAAATTGGGCCACGATGATGCGATCCAAGCTCTCACCCTGGCCCGGTTGGCCCTCGACCACGAGGTGGCGCACCTGCACGCGCACTTCGCGTCGGTGGCGACGACCGTGGCCAGGGCCGCCTCGGCGCTGACGGGGATTCCCTACTCCTTCACCACGCATGCGAAGGACATCTTCCACGAAGATGTCGTGCTCACCGATCTGGCCCGCAAGGCCGCGGACGCCGACCATGTCATCGCGATCAGCGAATACAACCGCCGCTATCTGTCCACGGTGCTCGGCCCCGAACTGGCCGACCGGATCGTCGTTGTGCGCAACGGCCTCGAACTCGACCGATTCCCGTACCGGCCCAGGCAGGAGGCGACGGGGGAGGTTCCCTCAGTGCTGGCCGTCGGCCGCCTCGTCGAGAAGAAGGGATTCGCCCATCTCATCGACGCGCTCGCCCGCCTCCGCAGGGAAGGAACGGATTGCCGCCTCGGCCTCGTGGGCACCGGCCCCCTCGAAGAGGAGCTGCGGACCCAGTCCCACGCACTCGGACTCGACGACCTCGTCACCTTCCACGGAGCGCTGACCCAGGCCGAGGTCCGCGACATGCTCACCGACCACGACCTCTTCGTCGCCCCCTTCGTCATCGGCTCCGACGGCAATGCCGACGGCCTGCCCACCGTGCTGCTCGAGGGCATGGCCACCGGAATTCCCTGCATCGCCGGGGCCGTCACCGCCGTGCCCGAGGTCATCGACCACGGCCGGACCGGGTGGCTCGTCGACGGCACCGATGAGGCGAACATCGCGACCACCATCGCCGAGGTGGCCGCCGCCCTGCGTACGGATCCCGCCGGTATCCGTGCCGTCACCGATGCCGCCCGCGACCGGATATGCCGTATGCACGACTCGGCCGTCCAGGCCGGGCAGCTCGCGAGCCTGGCCGACGCTGCGGCGGTGCCTGGGGCAGTCCCTGCCGTTCCGACCGTCCGTGAAATGGAGTCAGTGTCATGAGAATCGCCTATGTCCTCCTCGACCCCGGCATCGGAATCTTCGGCACGAAGGGCGCCAGCGTCCACGTCCAGGAAGTCGTGCGCACCTTCCGAACACTCGGCCATGAGGTCAGCGTCTTCTGCACCCGCACCTACGACGACGTGCCCGCCGATCTCGCCGACCTCGATGTCACCCGGCTCGAGGTGCCGCGCGGCCTCGACCGCTCCCAACGTGAGATCGCACTGCTGCGACTCTCCGACATGCTCGCCGACCTGGTCACCGACACGGTGGCCGCCTCGGGGCAGGGGTTCGACCTCGTCTACGAACGGTATTCTTTGTTCTCCACGGCCGGTGCTCGGATCAGTCAGCGCCTCGATGTGCCTTTGATCATGGAGGTCAATGCGCCTCTGCTCGACGAGCAGCGGACCCATCGCGGACTCGTTCATGCCGAACACGCCGCCCGTGCCACGGCGGCAAGCTTTGCCGGAGCCGAACGCATCGTATGCGTGAGCGAACTCGTCGCCGACTGGGTCCGCACCGACTATCCCGGCCGCGGCGACGTCAGCGTCGTCCCGAACGGAGTGAACACGCAACGGATCACTCCGCGGTCAGGTCACGGCCGCCTCGGTGGGGACGGAACCAGGGCACCCAGCGGTGACGCGTTACGGGAGGACCGCCTCGGTGATGGGGGCCCGGAGGACCACGGTCCGGTGCGGATCGGGTTCGTCGGCACGCTCAAACCCTGGCACGGCACGGATCGGCTCATCGCCGCCTGCGCCGGACTGGTCGGGGACTTCCGCGTCGACATCGTCGGCCACGGCCCCGAATTCGAGGCGCTCGAGAATCAGGTGCGTACGCTCGGGTTGGATGGGCGTGTGCGTTTCCACGGTGCTCTGGCACCCGAAGCAGTGCCGGGGGCGCTGCGCGAATTCGATATCGCTGTGGCCCCGTACCCGGCAGGGGAAAACTACTTCTCCCCATTGAAGGTCTACGAATACCTGGCCGCCGGACTGCCCGTCGTTGCATCGGGAGTCGGCGCGATCCCCGGCGTGCTCGCAGGAACCGGGGCCGCGATCCTAACCGACCCGGCCGACACCGCGGACCTCACCCGCGCACTGCAGAGACTCATCGACGACGCCGAACTGCGCACGACGATGGGAGCACGCGCCCGCGCAGAGGCCCTGACCAGCCACTCCTGGACCCGTCGGTGTCAGCAGATCCTCGCACCGGTGACGGGAACCGCCGGCGACACAGCCGCCGAAGAAACCGCCGCCGTCGATGCCGGTGCCGCCCCCCATCGACAAGAGGATGCCGGTTTCAGGACGGCACCCCACCTCGGCGGTGATCTCATGAGCGGCAAGAAGCTCACGGCCTCGGCGCTGCGGCGGACCCTGCGGATCATCCGCCCGCACCTGCGCCGGCACACGTGGCTGATCATCGGCGGGATGGCCGCACTGCTCGCCGATGTCGTCTTCCGCATCCTCGAACCGTGGCCGATCAAGATCGCCGTCGACGCCGTCACCGCGGCACTTGGCGCCCAGATCGCCCCGACGTTCGGCCTCGACGCCGGAGTGGGTACAACTCTCGCCGTCGTGGCCATCGGCCTGGCGGTCATCGTCGGCGGACGGGCCGCGGCGAACTACGCCTCGACGATCTGCTTCGCCCTCGTCGGTGCCCGCGTGGCCACCCAGCTGCGCTCACGCGTGTTCGACCACGTCCAGTCCCTGTCGCTGCGGTACCACTCGAAGGCCTCGATCGGGGACACCTCGCAGCGGCTCGTCGGTGACATCGGACGGCTGCAGGAGGTCGCCGTCACCGCGGGCCTGCCGCTGGTCGGCAATGTCATCACGCTGGCCGTCCTCCTCGTCGTCATGGTCATCCTCGACCCCGTGCTCAGCGCCATCGTGCTCGTCACCGCCGCGGTCTACGGACTGCTGTCGAAGGCGGCGACCCCGAAGATCACGAAGGCCTCCCGGTCCACCCGCAAGGGCGAGGGCCGACTGGTCGGATCCGCCGCCGAGGCGCTCGGAGCCATCCGCGTCGTCCAGGCCTACGGACTCGAGACGACCGTGGCCCGCGACTTCGCCGACGGCAACGAACGCGCACTCAAAGCTGGGGTGCGGGCACGCCGTCTGGCGGCCGGGCTCGAACGTTCCACCGATGTCCTCGTCGGCATCTCGCAGGCTCTCGTTCTCGCCTTCGGCGGGTGGCAGGTGCTGCGGTCGGCGATGTCCCCGGGTGACCTCGTCCTCTTCCTCCTCTACCTCAAGATCGCGATGAAACCGCTACGGGACATGGCCAAGTACACCGGTCGCATCGCCCGCGCGGCCGCCTCGGGGGAGCGGATCGCCGACCTCCTCGACGAACCCGTCGAGATCGCCGACGCCCCCGACGCCGTGTCCATGGGCCCGGTCTGCGGTGACGTCGTCTTCAACCGCATCACCTCGACCGACGGCCACGGCAGGCCACTGTTCGATGAACTCGATCTGCTCATTCCGGCCGGCCAGAAGATCGGTATCCTCGGTGCCTCCGGAGCGGGCAAATCGACCCTGACGAGCTACCTGCTGCGGCTCTCGCAGCCGGATTCCGGATCGATCTACCTCGACGGCTACGACACCCGCAACGTCACCCGCGCCTCCCTGCGGCAGAACGTGTCCGTCCTCCTCCAGGAGTCCGTGCTCTTCGCCGCGAGCGTGCGCGAGAACATCCGCTACGGCAGGCTCGACGCCACCGACGCCGAGGTGGTCGCCGCCGCCCGTGCGGCCCGTGCCGATGAGTTCATCCGCTCCCTTCCCGACGGATATGACACCGAGCTCGGCAACCGCGGGGACACACTTTCGGGCGGGCAGCGGCAGCGCCTGGCCATCGCTCGGGCCCTTGTCCGCGACGCCCCGGTCGTCGTCTTCGACGAAGCGACGACAGGACTCGATCCGCAGACCCGCGCCGAGGTGGCTGACTCCGTGTCCGCGCTGACACAGGGCCGCACGAGCATCGTCATCAGCCACGACGTGGCGATGATCCGCGGACTCGACCGTGTGGTGTGGCTCGAGGACGGACGGATCGTCGAAGACGGAACACCGAGCGAGCTGTCTGCGGCTGCCGACTCACGCTTCTCCCGGTGGATCCGTTCGCAGGCCGACGAAGCCGACAGCTTCTCCACCTATGCAGGAGCCTCATCATGACCACAGCGATGTCCGACCCCGTAAGCGACCACGTCGACACGAGATTCGCCCTGCTGCCCTATATCGACGAACTGCGATCGGCAGAAAGCCTGTCCCAGCGCCTCGGCTTTGCCGTTCGACCCCGCCGGATCCGCGTCAAACCGGGGCGCAGCGCCATGGTCGCATGGCAGCGGGAGGAACCCGGCCACCTCGGCGGGTTCGCGGATTGGGGTTTCACCGCAGTGATGACGGGTTCGGACAAGCTCGCCAATGCGCGGCGGCGAGCCGCCCGGCACGGGCAGGATCTGCTCGTCCACGAGGCTGCCGACCCGCGTTCGGCCGGTGCGACCGGTGCCGTGCTGGTCAGCGGCGGCGTGCTGGCCGACCCCAGGATCGGTAAGCATATTTCGCGGACGCTCGACCACCTCGGCGGGAATCTGACGATCATCGGATACAACCCCGCCAGGCGGCTGCTGCTCAAGCACACCCCCGTCTATGGGGCGCCGGAATTCCTGCGGATCACCGCCGACTCCCAGAACCACCTCGCCGAGGCGGCCGACCGTTGGCAGCGCGCCCAACTGCCGAGCCTGCCGGTCGATTTCGTCGGCGGACGTGACACTGCCACGCGTTCGCCGTGGTGGGGGACCGGTGACCTGAGCGATCACCCGGATCCGAACGTCGCCGAAGAGGTCGGCGTGATCATCGCCGAACTCCACCGCGGCACGGGGGTCGATTGTGTGAGTGCGCCGAGGACAGGTACTGAAACCGGTGCCCGCATCGTCGATGCTGCTGCCGACCCGGTCAGTGCTGTCGTTGACCAGGCGGAGACAATCGTCCGGTCAGTGGTTCGGCTGCTGCCCGAGAGAGAAGCGGAGATCGTTGGTCTGCTCGCCCAGCTGCGAGTTCGACTCGGCACGTGCAAGGGCCAGGACCGGCGGGAGATCCACGGAGATCTCAGCCCCGACCAGGTGCTTCTCCGTAATGCCGAGTGCCGGATCATCGACCTCGACCGGTCGGGATATGGGCCGGCCGGGATGGATGTGGGCAGGTGGATCGCTGCCTGTCGCGTCGAAGGCGGGCAGAGTGAGCTGACTGGACTGAACGGGCTCGAGCAGCCTTTCCTCGACGGTTTCCGTTCCGCCGGGGGTGAAGAAGTCGACCTCGGTGCGTGGACGGCATGGGCCATGCTCACTGCCGCACTCGAACCCTGGCGCAGCTGCTCAGAGAATTGGAGGGTCGAGACGATGCGGATCATCGACCTCGCTGGCTCCGCTCTGGAAGAGAATGCCCCGACGACGGAGGTTGCACCATGACCGTGCCGGAACAGGTCGTGACGAAGCCGATTGCGGCGAAGCAGGTCGCAACGAAACAGACCGTGACGGAACAGTCTGCGATGAAGTGGGGCGCGGCCCTGCACATCCCCGACGCAGTCACGATCGACGGACAGGAGTGGTCTGTGCGCCGAGCCTGGCCCGCAGGAGACAGTCGAATCGCGTGGGAGGCATCGCTCCCTGGCCAGGGGATCCGGGTCGGCTATCTCGACGAACACGGGGTGCGGGTCCTCGACGCGGACCGTGACCC
This sequence comes from Brevibacterium sp. VCM10, assembly GCF_000583215.1. NCBI lineage: Bacteria > Bacillati > Actinomycetota > Actinomycetes > Micrococcales > Brevibacteriaceae > Brevibacterium > Brevibacterium sp. VCM10. The sequence continues at coordinate 36,476 of NZ_JAJB01000020.1, read as the reverse complement.
GAAGCTGCCGGGACTCGCCAGGCTGCTCGCAGACGGTGGCCGGCTGGTCTCTCACCGGCCGGGCAAACGCGCCGTCGTCCGCCTGCCCGACGGCAGCTTCGCCAAATGCGTTCGTTCGGGCCGCGCCGCGGCAATCCTCGCGGGACAGCGCCGAGCACAGGCGTTCGCCGTCGGGTTCGCACTGCCGGAGGTCCTCGCCGCCGACGACTCGACTGCCGTCCTCTCCCGCCTGTCCGGAGTCGAACTCCATGATCCGGCCCGTCTCGGTGAGGACTGGAAACGGGCGTGGTCCGAATGTCTCGAGGCCTGGGCCCGAGCCGGCTCGAGCGGCCGGAGCGGCGAGGCAGGGCATGCAGGCGCCGCAACCGGGGGTGGTTCCACGGGTGTCGAGGTGCCCGCACACTCGGCTGCTTCCGAAGTTCAGGTTCTCACGGAGTGGCAAGAGCGGGCGGCGAACCTCCTCGGCCCCAGTCGGCACCGAGTCGACGTCCTCGTCTCCGACGTGAGTGCTGAGTTGATCGACCAAGCACCGGAGACTGCGGAAGGGAGCGAACCTGACTGGGGCCCGATCCACCGCGACCTCCACGACAAGCAGCTGATGTGGGACCCGGTCTTAGGGCCAGGTCTGCTCGACGTCGACACAGCCTGTCGCGGAGAGCGCGAACTCGACCTCGGAAATCTCGCGGCACACGCCCGCTGGCGATGTGCGCAGGGGCTCTGGACCGAATCGGAGGCCGAGGTCGTGCTCGATGCCATCTGTACGGCCGCCTCGGCGAGCGGATCGGACACAGCACGGATCCGTACCTATGAGCGCGCCGCCCTGCTGCGCCTGGCCTGTGTCTATGCGTTCAGACCGCGGTGGAGCGATCGCACGGGAATCCTTCTCGACGCTGTCGAGTCGAATCGCTCCGAGGCGGTGAGGCGGCGGGCGTCGACAGGCTAGTCTGGGCGCATGCTGGTGCGTGACAGGAACGGATGGGTGCTTCCGGCGAATCCCCGTGCCATAAGCCGTATCTCACGGTTCTCCCGAGCCGTCGGCATCGGCTGCGCGATCATCGGTGGGTGGGCGCTGCTCTGCGGCCTCGGTGTCCTGCTGTTCGGAGGTCTCATCCTCGACGCCGTCTCCACAGCCGATCCGGGCGATAGGAACATCGCCCGGTGGTGGATCGGCGGAGGACTCACGGTGTCCGGAGGGGTCTTCACGACTGTCGCCATCGTCATTCTCATGCGGCTTCGCACGCTCCGCAGGGTCCCTCGGCAGCCGGTGCTCACTATCGACGCGCGCGGCGTCTCGGTGGTCGGTATGGGATCGGCCGACTATGAGGATCTCGTTTCGATCCACGCTCGCATCGGATCCCGGCCGATCCAGTGGTCCACGACCATGGCCAAGACCGCCGGCAATGAGCTCGCCGCCACACTGGTCGGTCGAGGCCGAATCGTCCACGAGCTCGTCATCCGCCGGCGCAGCGGACCGAACATCCGGGCCGACCTGTCCATGCACACGAGTCCAGGGGGTTTCGCACGGCTGGTCGATCAGCTGCGAGGACTCCTCGCTCCGTGGTCCATTCCTGTCGAGCTTCGGCGCTGAGTGCGGTCGTCGCAGGACTGAAGACGGGGTGTGGGCGTCAGTCGGGTGATCTCATTCCGCGGTGCTGCGGCGCGCGTCTCCCCAGATGTCGACACCGGAATCGACTGCGAATTCGTCGATTGCCGTGAGCTCTTCATCGCTCAAGGGCGCAGCGTCGAGAGCCGCGACATTGTGCTCGAGCTGTTCGACACGGCTGGCCCCGATGACCAGCGAGGACACCCGCTCATCCCGCAGCGCCCAGACCAAGGCCATCTGCGCCAGAGACTGACCGCGGGCGGCCGCGATGTCGTTGAGCCCGCGAATCCGGGCGAGGTTGTCGGCGCTCAGGAACCCGTCCTTGAACGATGGCTTCGCCTTTCCGGCCCGCGAATCGTCGGGCACTCCGCCGAGGTACTTGTCCGTGAGGAGGCCCTGGGCGAGCGGAGAGAAGCAGATGACGCCGAGCCCTTCGTCAGCGGTTGTCTCGAGCAGTCCATCGTCTTCGATCCACCGGTTGAACATCGAATACGACGGCTGGTGGATGAGCAGGGGAGTGCCCAAGTCGCGAGCGATCTGCGAGGCCCGGGACGTATCGGCGGCCGAGTACGAAGAGATGCCGGCGTAGAGGGCGCGACCCGATCGCACAGCGGTGTCGAGCGCGCCGATGGTCTCTTCGAGAGGCGTCGAAGCATCGGGGCGGTGGGAGTAGAAGATGTCGACATAGTCGAGGCCGAGCCGACGCAGTGACGCATCGAGACTGGCCAGGAGGTATTTGCGGCTGCCGCCGGGGCCGCCATAGGGGCCGGGGTGCATGGTCCAGCCGGCCTTCGTCGAGATGATCAGCTCATCCCGGTAGGGGTGGAGGTCTTCGCGCAGCAGTCGGCCGAAATTCGTCTCCGCCGAGCCCGGGGGAGGACCGTAGTTGTTCGCCAGGTCGAAGTGCGTGATGCCCATATCGAAGGCCCGCCGGACGATGTCGCGTTGGTTCTGAAAGGCGACATCGTCGCCGAAGTTGTGCCACAGTCCCAGCGACAAGGCGGGCAGGACGAGTCCGGACCGACCCACTGGGCGATAGGTCATCGAGTCGTAGCGGTTCTCGGCGGCGAGGTACACACGTTCTCCTGGTCACGAGGCGGCTGAGCCTTCAGCCTAGTACGAACCCGAAGAATCGGGTGGTCAATCCGCGTTCGGGTCTGCTTTCACTCCCGCCGAGGCGGCCAGTTGACTGATCGTTCCCGCGAGGCCGAGGTCGCGCTCGGTCACGGCGCCCGTATCGTGGCTGGTCAACTGGATGTCGACGTGAGGGAAGGTCAGAGTGATGTCGGGGTGGTGGCCAGCTTCCTCGGCGGCGGCACCGATCTTATTGACGAGGTCGAGACCTGTCGCGAAGTCGCCGGTGAGCAGCCGAGTGCCGATCGCGTCGTTTCGGGCCTGCCAGTCGGTCAGGCCCTTGTCGTCGAGAGTATCTGTCAGTTCCTGTCCGGTGAATGCAGTCATGCGCCCATCGTAGGTACCACCGGGGCGTCCGTGAACCCCTGGCGTCCGGATGTCTGTTCGCAAAATAGACCACTGGTCTTGATTTAGTGGTGTGTCCTGTGCCTCAATGGTGGTGTGACGAAATTCCACGCCATCCGCGACCAGCTCCTCGACCGCCTCGAGAGCATGGCCGCCGGTGAGCAGTTCCCTCCGGAACGACAGCTCGCCGAGACTCTCGGCATCTCGCGGATGACCCTGCGCCGCGCCATCGACGAACTCGTCGCCAAAGGCATGGTCCGCAGGCGTCACGGCACGGGAGTCTTCGCACTCGGTCCGAAACTCGACCAACCGCTTGCGGCGAGCTCCTTCACCGAGGACATGCTCGCCCGCGGAATGCGTCCCGGGTCCCATATCCTCAGCTTCGACACCGCCGAGGCGGGCGCGCACGTCGCTCGCCGACTCCACATCGCCGAAGGCGACGAGGTCATCGCGATCCTGCGCCTGCGCCTGGCCGACGACGAACCGATCGCCCTCGAAGAACTCCATGTCCCCTCGGTTCTCGTGCCGGGGCTGAGCGCCGACGACCTCGAGGACCAGTCCTTCTACGAACTGCTGCGCCGGAACTTCGGCATCCGCCTCAACCACAGTGTGCAGACGATCGAACCGACCCTCCTCGACGCCGCTGAAGCGAAGCACCTCGGCGTCGAAGAGCTCTCACCGGCGCTGCTGTTCGAACGCATCTCCCGCGGAGCCGATGACCGCCGTTTCGAATTCGTCCGCTCCGTCTACAGAGGCGACCGTTACAAGGTCCGCACCGAACTCTCCGTCCCCGCCCAGACAGGAGGAGTGCAGCCATGATCATCGCCGGACTCATGACCGGAACCTCCGCCGACGGCCTCGACCTCGTCATCGCCGAATTCCGGCCCGACCCCATCAGCGACACGGAACCCACTCCCACCTTCGACCTCGTCGGCGCCGACCCCACCACCCTGACCGTGCGGATCCTCGCCGAACGCGAAACCTCGTTCGACGACCAGCTCTCCGCCGACATCCTTCGCCTTCTCGAACCGGCAGAGCTGCCGTTGTCGCTGGTCAGCAGCGTCGACGCCCGCCTCGGCCGCTTCTGCGCCGAGGCACTGTCCGAGCTGTGCACCGACCACGGCCTGCACCCGGACCTCATCGTCTCCCACGGACAGACCGTCCGCCACGACATCAGCGACGGTCAGGTCACTTCGACCTTCCAGCTCGGGCAGCCGGCCTTCATCGCCGAACGGCTCGGGGTTCCCGTGCTCTCCGACGTCCGTTCCCGTGACGTCGCCGCTGGGGGACAGGGCGCCCCGCTCGTCGGGCTGCTCGACTCCCTCCTGCTCTCCGACGCCGAGGCTCCGACCGCGGTGCTCAACCTCGGCGGAATCGCGAACATCACCGTCATCACTCCCGGCCAGGACCCCATTGCCTTCGACACAGGCCCGGCCAACGCCCTCATCGACATCCTCGCCCGTCGCATCACCGACGGCCGGCAGAGCTATGACCGCGACGGTGCGCTCGCCGCAGCCGGCGCCGTCGACGAGGATCTGCTCGCCGCGTTCCTCACCGAACCCTTCTACGCACGCCCCGCCCCGAAATCGACGGGCAAGGAACTCTTCCACGCCGCCTACCTCGACTCATTCCTCGAGGCCCACCCCCACCTCGGCGAGCATGATCAGATCGCCACGGTCACCGCGCTGACCGCGCGCACCATCGCCGAGGCGGTCCGAGACCACAACGTCACCACCGTCATCGCCTCGGGAGGTGGGACGAGGAATCCGGAGCTGATGCGCCGCCTCGGCGAGGAATTGGGTGACGGTGCCACCCTCACGAGCACGGACGCTGCTTTCGGGCTGCCCGAAGGCAGCAAGGAAGCGCTGCTCATGGCACTCCTCGGGTGGCTGAGCTGGCACGGGCTCGACGGCACGCAGCCCAGCCTGACCGGGGCGATCGGACCGCGCATCGCGGGTCGGTTCACCCCCGGTGACGGACCGCTGCGGCTGCCCGAACCCCTCCACCGACGACCCGCTCGGCTGAGACTGACCGACTGAACCGCGGCAGACACCGTCCGCGCGATGTCACCGGCACACCGACCACGACTGACCAAATCAACCCGACACACTCCACCACCACCAAGACACCCCAACACAACACCCCCAACAAGGAGAGACCAATGCAGATCATCGACCTCCTGGTGATCGTCGCCTATCTCGTCGCAACGGCGTGGCTGGGACTGGCACTGAGCGGAAAGCAGAGCAGCCTCAAGGGCTACTTCCTCGGCGGGCGCGACCTGCCGTGGTGGGCCGTCTGCCTGTCCGTCGTCGCCACCGAGACGAGCGCGCTGACCGTCATCGGCATCCCCGTCATGAGCTACCTCGGCGACCTCAACTACCTGCAGCTGGGGCTGGGCTACATCCTCGGCCGCGTCATCGTCGCCTACTTCATGCTGCCGCGCTACTACGACGGTGAGATGATCACCGCCTATGCCTACCTGGGCAAACGCTTCGGCCAGTCGACACAGACCACGGCCGGCGTAACCTTCCTCTTCACCCGACTGCTCGCCGACGGCATCCGCGTGCTCGCCGCGGCCATCCCGCTCAAGGTCATCCTCGACGGGCTCGGCGTGCACACGAACTACTTCGTCATCATCGTCGTCCTCTCCCTGGTCACGATCGTCTACACGTTCATCGGCGGCATCAAGGCCGTCGTGTGGGTCGATGTGGCACAGATGATCCTCTACGTCCTCGGCGGGATCCTCGCGATCATCATCATCTCCGCCTCGGTCGGAGGCGGCTGGTTCGCCGAGGCGGTCGAGGCCGGGAAGACGAACATCTTCGTCTTCGAGGGCAATCCGATCAACGCGGCGAACTCGTTCATCCCCTCCCTGCTCGGTGGTGCGGTGTTCGCGATGGCCTCGCACGGTTCCGATCAGCTCATCGTCCAGCGACTCCTGTCCTGCCGATCGAAGGTCGAGGCGCAGAAGGCGCTCATCACCTCCGGATTCGTCGTGGTCGTCCAGTTCGCGATCTTCCTGCTCGTCGGACTGGCGCTGTGGGCCTACTACGATCGCGCGCTGCCGGCCGATCTCGGCCTGACCCGTGACGACGAGATCTTCCCGCACTTCATCATCGAGGGCCTGCCCGCCGGTATCTCCGGTCTGCTGTTGGCCGGTATCCTCGCCGCGGCGATGTCGACCCTGTCCTCGTCCCTGTCGGCGCTGTCGTCGTCGACGGTCAACGATGTCTACGCGAGGCTCAAGCGCACGCCGATGACCGACGAACAGGGCTTCAAGGTCGGACGATGGGCGACGATCGGCTGGGGCATCGCGTTCATCCTGCCGGCGACGATCTTCGAGTCCGACTCCGGCAACATCGTCATCCTCGCACTCGGAATCGCGGGCATCACGTACGGCGGTCTGCTCGGGGCGTTCGTCTTCGGCATCGTCAACAAGCGGGCCCGGGCGCTGGATGCGAACATCGCGTTCGCCCTGGCCGTGGCCGTCAACGCGTTCTTCTTCGTCATGGAGAAGTACGTCACCGGTGAGGTGTGGGTCGCCTGGCAGTGGTATCCGCTGCTCGGCGTCATCGTCACCTTCATCGTCGGCGGCCTGCTCGGTCTGCGCCACAAGACGAAGGTCGTCGAAGAGCCGATCCTCGCCGAGGCGGAAGGAAGCCCCCGTCCATGACCTCCTCCCAGCGCCCACTCTCACCGACCGAGCAGCGCAATCCGGCGAGCTCCGGACTCGACGACCTCGACACCCTTGGGGTGCTGCGAGTCCTCAACGCCGAAGACCACGCCGTCATCGACGCGGTCGCCGCGGCGCTGCCGCAGCTGGCCGAGCTCGTCGACATCGCGGCAGAACGCATGCGCCGAGGCGGCCGCGTCCACTACTTCGGCGCAGGCACCTCGGGGAGGTTGGGCGTCCTCGATGCGAGCGAACTCTTACCGACGTTCAACCTCGAACCGGGCCGGGTCATCGGGCACATCGCCGGCGGCCAGGCGGCATTGGTCGACGCGGTGGAGAACGCCGAGGACTCCGGGGCCGACGGATCCGCGGCCGGTGCGGAGCTCGGTCCCGACGATGTGGCCATCGGCATCGCCGCGAGCGGGTCGACCCCGTACGTCGGCGGGGCGCTCGACGCGGCGCGGGCCAACGGCGCTCACGCCGTGCTCATCTCGAACAACCCGCACGCCTCTCTGGCCGAGACGGCCGATGACCACATCGTCCTCGACACCGGCCCCGAAGTGATCACCGGATCGACCAGGCTCAAGGCCGGCACCGCGCAGAAGCTCACCCTCAACGGGTTCTCGACCGCGCTCATGGTCGCTCTCGGCCGGATCTGGGACAACCTCATGGTCTCGGTCGTCGCGACGAACGCGAAGCTGCGCGAACGCACCGTGCGCATCCTTCGCGAGGCCGCGGACCTCACCGATGCCGACGCCAGGGCCCTGCTCGAGCGCTGCGACGGCGATCTCAAAACCGCCATCGTCGTCTCCTTCGCCGAGGCGGCCCCCGCCCTGGCAGCTTCGACCCTGGAGTCCCATGACGGATCCGTCAGGGCCGCGATCGCCGAGCTCGTCCGGACGGGCGCATCGTCCGATGACGGATCCGGCTCCGGACCGGACGACTCCGGACCGGACGATTCCGGTCAGGACAACCCCGGGCCGGGTACCGTGGGCGCATGAGCCTGATCCTCGGCATCGACATCGGCGGCACCGGCAGTCGGGCCGCACTCGGCGACGTCGGCGATGCTGCTGACCAACGTGGCAATGCCGTTAGCAGACCGGGCATCGCTGACGGCGGGGGCTTCGTCCCACGCATCGTCGACCAGATCGCCGGACCGCGCATCGAGATCGGGCCGGGCGGCAGCACCGTTCTGCATGTCGTCCGGGACCTCCTGCGATCGGCCGCCGATATCTGGTCGGAGCGCTTCTCCGAGGTGGGCGGCATCGGCATCGGCGCGACCGGTATCGCTTCTCTTGCCGAGGATCCTGCCGAAGCTCTCGCCGAGATCTCGTCCGAGTTCGGCGTGCCGGCAGTCGCCGCCATCGATGCCGTGACCGCCCACCTCGGTGCTCTCGGTGGGACCGGTGGGGCGATCAGCGTGCTCGGGACAGGGGCGATCGCCATCGCCCATCCGGGTCCGGACGAGGCTGGCCATTGGTCAGCCGAATGGTCACGAGCCGATGGCTGGGGTCACCTCTTCGGCGATCGCGGGGGAGGAGCATGGCTGGGACGTCTTGGTCTCGAACTCGCTCTGCGCACTCATGACGGTGTCGACGAACGAGGTCGTGCGCTGCTCGAGGCTGCCATAAGACGATTCGGCCCACCCGTCTCGTGGCCGGGTCAGTTCTATACCCGCAGCGACCGGGCCGGACTCCTCGCCGAATTCGCCGTCGACGTCGCTGATTGTGCCCGGGCCGGCGACACAGCATCGGCCGACCTGCTTCGCAGTGCGGGAAGGGAAGCCGCCCGCAGCGCCGTGGCCGCGCGAGCAGCCCACCGTGGCGACGCTTCGTCGACCTCGGCTCCTGCCGACGCTGTCCCGCGCTCTGTCGCCACACGTGCGGATAACCGAGCCGCGGATAAGCCCGTACGCATCGCGCTCACCGGCGGAGTCGCGGCCGCGGGGAGCCACCTCGTCGAGGGATTCCGCACCGAAACTGCGCGATTGGGCCCGACGATCGCCATCGTCGGGCCCGCGGGCGGACCGCTCGATGGGGCACTCACGCTCGGTCACCTCGGTGCCGGTGGGAAACTCAGCGCGCAGGACCGGGTCATCTGGACCTGACGGGCCGTCAGGTGGCGCGATCCTCAGCCCGGGCCTCTCGCACCATCCGCACCTCGCGCACCCCGTCGTAGTCGTCGGTCTTGACCGTGCCGTCGGCGACGAAGCCATTCTTCGCATAGAACGCCTGAGCGCGCGGATTCGGATCGGCCACCCACAGCGCAGTCGTCACGGTCGGATCGACGACCGCATCGAGGAGGTCCTGGCCGACGCCTGTGCCGTGCATGGATCGATAGGCGTAGAGAACGTAGAGGTGCCGGTCTTCGACGCTTCCGTCGGTTTCCCGCGGTCCGGACATCGCAATGCCGACGATCCGGCCATCCTGTTCGGCAACGGCGCTGACGTATTTCTGCGGGGCCGCCTCGGCGAGAATCTGCGTCCACATCTGCCGGCGTCGAACGACGAGGTCGGGAGCATCGAGGAATTCGTCGGGCATGATCCCGCGGTAGGTCTCCTCCCAGCTGTCGACGTGGACTCGCGCCATTCCGGCGACGTCGGCGATGACTGCGGGACGGACAGCAGATGTCATGAAGCGACTCTACCTCGGGTGTCGATCGTTCACCTGACCTGCGACGTTTCAGAACTGATGGTGGAGGTTCGGTCTCCGGCACGAAATGTTCACCTGACCTGCATCTGTGCACAAACCACTGGTCAGTCGGGGCACCCAGGGTCAAGAGAGTGAGAGCGAACCGCGAAGCAGTCACCGCCGTCGAATCACCACCCTCAGCACACCCACTTCATCGCCCGTCCCGACCGTCGCCGCCCGGGTCTCGGAACTCGGGAACAGGAGACGTCTCGTTCGGGCCGGTGGCACCACCGCCCGCCGACCTCGAACTGCCGATGGGCCCGCGCACCCGGCCGTACCGATTCTTCGAGGCACTGCCGGCGGCGATCAGCTTCACTGCGGTCGGGCTCGTGTTCATCCTCCCGTTCGTCGATGTGATGCTCGGGGCGGTCTACGTGCTCTCCATCGTCGGGCTGATGTTCGTCCGCGCCATGCTCGGGGCGATCGACGTCGCTCGCGGCTTCGTCCGCTTTCGCCGCAGCGCTCGGGTCGACTGGGCGGCACGCCTGACCGACCTGGAACGGGCCCTGGACGGGCGCCCCTCCTTGGCACACCCGCGCGGCGGATTCCGCGCTGCCGACCACGCAACGACCATCGAACAGGTCAGGCGCAACCCGGACTCGATCATGCGACCATCGACCCTGCTCCACGCGGTCGTCGTGGCCGCGTTCAACGAGCCCTACCCTGTCATCGCCGACACCATCCGCACCCTGCTGCACACGTCGACGAAGCCCGAACAGCTCCTCGTCTTCTTCGCCCATGAGGAACGGGGAGGACCGGCGATAACCGAGACGGCTCGGCGGCTCGAAGCCGAGTACGGCCACCGCTTCGGGGCCTTCGTCCTCGTCGAACATCCGGCCGGATTGCCCGACGAGATCGCCGGCAAGGGCGCGAACATCACGTTTGCCGGACATCGCCTGGCCGAATGGGTCCGTGACCAGGCCATCGACCCACGCCGGGTGATCGTCACGAGCCTCGACTGCGACAACATCCCACACGAGTCCTACTTCGACGCCGTCGCCTACGAATACGCGATCGCCCCGGACCGCGAGCGGCTGTCGTTCCAGCCGATCAGCCTCTACATCACGAACATCTGGGACGTGCCGGCGCCGTCTCGAGTCGTCGCCAGCGCGAACTGCTTCTGGAACCTCACGACCACGGTCCGGCGGCTCGCCCTGCGCAACTTCGCCTCCCATGCGCAGCCGCTGACTGCACTGGTCGAGATGGGCTTCTGATCGAAGCGGACCATCGTCGAGGACGGTCACCAGTACTGGCGCAGCTGGTTCCACTTCGACGGCGACTACCGGGTCGTGCCCGTCCATGTCCCGATCTTCCAGGACGCCGTTCTGGCCGGGAGTGCTCCGGTTCTTCTCCCTGCTCGAGGGGCACGTCACCCTCGCCTCGATCTCGATCATCATCGCCATCGGCGGCTGGATCCCCTTCGTCGTGGCCACGCAGACGGGGCAGGCCACCTCGGTGGTGGAGGGCATGCCGATGACCGTGGGCATCATTCAGCAGATCGGCATGATCGGACTCATCGTGTCCGTCGTGGTGTTCAATGCGCTGCTGCCGCCCCGGCCCATCCACGTCCCGCGCGAACGCTGTGTGACGATGTGGCTGCAGTGGCTGCTCTATCCGCTCACGCTGCTCGTGTTCAACTCCTCGACGGCGCTGTACTCGCAATGGTGCCTGCTCACCGGGCGCTACCGCGAACGCTTCGACGTCACGGAGAAGAGGGCCGGCGGAGCGTCCCGGTGAACCGCTGACCCGCTGACGCTGACCGGCTGACCGAGTGCCACCACACCAACTGCTGCAAAGTGTGAGCGTCCAGCCTGAAGGCTGCGCTCCTGCACTTTGAAGCAGTTCGCACCTCCGCCACCGAGGCGGTCGGCCGACTGCCCAGCGCGTGCACCCCATTTCCGCCGGTCGTTTCGAGGTCTACGCTGGGAATCGGGCCCTATTGCCCTTCGGACGCTGGCGCCCAGCGCACACCAGTGCTCACCGCGCTCCAGTGTTCACCGGACCGCAGCCCCACCGCGCGCCAGCGCCCACAGGACCCCGGCGTCCGCGGAGTCAACGGCGCCGGCGGTTCCCAGCGCCGCAGCGCCGACCAGCCGAGGAGAGTGTCATGCCCGACACCGACAGCCCACACCCCACCCGCCACGACAGCGGGCACGTCGATTGCATCATCAGCGGCGGAGGCCCCGCCGGGATCGTCGCCGGTCTGCTGCTCGCCCGCGGCGGAGTGAAAGTCGTCGTGCTCGAGAAGCATGTGGACTTCTTCCGCGATTTCCGCGGCGACACCATCCACCCGTCGACCCTGCGCCTGCTCGACGAACTCGGGCTCTACCACGAGTTCGCCCGCATCGCCCATCGCCGCGTCGAAGGCGTGACCCTGACCGGGCGAGGCGGCGGGGACGTCCTGCTCGCCGACTTCACCCGCCTCGACCTGCCACACCCGTTCATGACGATCGCACCCCAGTGGGACTTCCTCAACCTGCTTGCGAAGGCGGGGGAGGACGAGCCGAACTTCGACCTGCGGATGGGGGTCGAGGCCACCTCGTTGATCTGGGATGACGATCGAGTGGTCGGTCTCCGTGCCCGGAATTCGACCGTCGCCGTCCCGACCGCGTCGATCGCGCCCGGCGTCGCCGAGGCGGCCCCACCGCCAGAAGACACCGATGTCCACGCCGGGGAACGACCCGACAGCGCTTTCGATGCTTCCACCCCGGCCACCGTCGAATTCCGTGCACCGCTCGTCATCGCCGCCGACGGCCGGTGGTCGCGGGCCCGCGCGGAGGCGGGACTGTCCGTGAGACAGCTGCCGTCGACGATCGATGTGTGGTGGTTCCGCATCGACACCGAGGCGGTCCTGCCCGATTCCGTGGCCCCACGAGGCGGGAACGGCAAGGTGTTCGTCGCAATCCCGCGCGACGGACACGTGCAGATCGCCCGACTCATTCCGAAGGGTGCGGACGAGCGGCTGCGTGCCGAAGGCATCGGAGCGCTGCGTGACGCCGTCGCGGAGACCTACCCGCAGCTCGCGGCGGATGTCGGTCAGGTCGAATTCGACGATGTGAAGCTTCTCGATGTTCGCCGCAATGAGGCCAGACGATGGTTCACCGCCGGTCTGCTGTGCATCGGCGATTCCGCACACGCGATGAGCCCGCTCGGCGGGGTCGGGGTCAACCTCGCGGTGCAGGACGGAATCGCCGTCGCCCGGACACTGGCCGAACCGCTGCGTGCCGGGTCGGTGCGGACCGCAGAGCTGCGGCGCCTGCAGCTGAGACGACTCCCGACCACGCGGGCCGTCGAACTCCTGCAGTCAGGAATCCACCGGATGGTCGAACCCGCTGTCCACGGGCACCGGCCCATCCGCCCACCTGCACCGGTGGAATGGCTGCTGACGACCTTCCCCGCGCTCACCCGCATACCGGCGCGCATCCTCGGCGTCGGCATCACTGCCGAACACGCCCCGGACTTCGCCCGGCGTGAGGAACCGACCTTCGAAGGAACACAATGACCGAAATCCTGAGCTTGCGTCCATTGCTGCCCACCGATGAGGCGGAGCTGCGCACGTTCCATGAGCAGCTGCGTGCCGACGATTTTGAATTCCTCCAGGCAGAGGGAACGTGGGCCGATATCATCGCCACTCACGAGCGCGAGGCGAAAGGAATCGAACTCCCGCCGGGGCGAGTGCGTGCGGAGTTCCTTGTCGCCGAGGTGGACGGCCGACCCGTCGGTCGCACCCCCATCCGGTACGAACTCAACGATTTTCTGTTCACCTCGGGTGGTCACGTCGGGTATGCGGTCGCTCCTGAACTCCGTCGCCGAGGATACGCCCGGCAGATCCTGTCACTTTCGATCGAACGACTGCGCTCGGCCGGTGTCGAGAGCGTGCTCGTCACGTGCGATGAGACGAACACCGCCTCGGCGAGTGTGATCGAGCAGTGCGGGGGAGTCCTCGAGGACGTGCGCGTTGACGGTGACGGACCACCCAAACGCCGCTACTGGATCGGCGCAGATTCCGGTTTTCCTCAATCGGCCTCGACGGCCAACACCAGTGCCGTGGTGACGGCGGATCCGTAGAGTCGAAGACATGAACTCACTCTTCGACTCCATCCGCAGACTCGGTTTCCGTCGCGGTCCCGACCGCATCCTCGGCGGTATTGCCGGAGGCCTCGCCGAGGTGACCGGCATCAACGTCTGGATCATGCGACTCATCGTCCTCGCCTCGTTCCTGCTGCCCGTGCTCGGTATCGGTGCCTATCTCGTCGCATGGATCCTCACCCCGTGGCAGGACGAATCGATCCCGCTGCAGCAGATCTTCGGCGGTCGCTCGATCGAGTGACGAATCGTGGCCTCCCTTGCTGCGGGTTCTCCGGACGCCATCGACTGCGCCCTTCGGACCTGAAGGCGCGCTGCTGAGGCGCGGCCAACAGAGGGGAACCAGCTGGGTCAGTCTGACTCAGCTGATGCTGTGCATCTGTGAGGCCAAATGATGTGTCATCGGTACGCCTGCCGCCGCCATCGCGAAGCTGGTCGTGAGTACGCCTCCGGCCAGTTCGATGTGACGCAGCGTCGCCTCGACGTGTTTGGCCGAACCAGAGTTGTGCACCTGTGAGCGCAGCTCGCAGGTGAAGCCATCGGTCTTTGACTCCAAGGGGCCCTCGGACAGTTCGGTCTGTCCGGTGGGCTGCGCGAGGACGAATTCCACTCCTGTTCCATTGATGATCCGCAGGTAGCCGGTTTCCGTGTGCATCGGTGCTCCGGACGGTGACCAGGTCATCTGCGCATAGTGGAGGAACGGTTTGCCGACGTCGGTGAAAGTCACTTCTTCCACGTAGTCGAATGACTCGATCGTCGGATACTCCCCGTGACCGTCACCCCGCCAGGTGCCGATGAGGCCCGAGACCACCTCGAGTCCGGGATGCAGTGTCATCGTTCTCTCCTTCCGTTCGGTCAGTTCGCTGTCCGCATCTTGTAGTGGAGCGAACTGCGACCCTCGGGCAGATTGATGTGTGTCCGCCTCGGTTCCAGACATCCTCCCACCGCGGACGAAGGCGTCTGGAGCCTTCAGATCATAAACTGACACCATCATCCTCCCATTGCACCGGCAACCGTGGCGTCGCGAACCATTTCTCCGTCAGCGGTGGCGGTGGCTTCAGGTGCGCAACAATTGGGCACGGGTCATAACGGAACCTGCTGCTCAGGTCAACGGACGGTGACGCGACTGTTCACCCGACCGGCGGACTCCGCCGGAAGACCTTGATCGGGACGGAGTCGAAGGTTGGTGCGTCGAGAAACGTCCACAGGACGGCGAGAACGGTGATCGGGAAGAACGCGACAGCGAGGTAGCGGCCCATGCCTCTCCAGAAGCCGACGCGTCGACCGAAGTCGGCTTGCAGCGACACGACCCCGCACAGTGCCTGGCCGGGGGAGACGGTGCAGCCGTAGAGGGCACCGAAGACGAGAGCCATGAGCGGGTAGCTGGCGAGGCAGACGCCGGTCGCGGCATCGAGTGAGATCAGACCTACTGCCGAGAGTGCCAGAGCGATGCCGATGACGACCCCGGTGAAGACGAGGACGAAGACGGCGTCGAGGATCCTCGCCCACCAGCGCCTGCCCGTCGGCGCCGGCTGCAGGAGCACGCCGTTGCGCAGTGTCCCATTCGCGTGGTCGTACATCCTGGCACGGACGTGGGAGCCGTAGTTTGCACGCATGATTCGATTAGACCAGCAATTCTTCCCGACTGCGAGCCGCGGGGCTCGGCCATCGGCTCGTCGGATCAGGACGCGGGAACGTCGAACTCGGAGCGGAACTCAGGAACCTTCTTGTCCTCGCCGATGACCTTCGCTTCGGGACGGACGTAGGCGCCTTTGAGGGAATCGGCAGTCTCGCTGATGTAGATCGGCACGTATCCGGTGTGCTCTCCCTCGCGACGCGGAGCCGAGTCGAAGTACTCGTACCCGGCCTCTTCGACCTCGTCGTCTGCGCTCGCCGCATAGTTGACCTCGTCCCCGCCGTCGTCGAGGTAGAAGTCCGCGGCACTGATCGTTCCGCCGTATTCCTTGCCGGGAACGACCTTCACCTCGAGGTAGACCATCTCTCCATCGGGGTTGTCGCTCGCCTCATAGTATTCGGTGGGGTTGTTGCGCACGGCCGAGACGATAGTGATGACGTCGCCTGTCTCGTCGTCGGTGAACTCGGTTCCGACCTTGACCTCGGTGCCCTCACCGGACGTTGTTGCGTCCTCGGTGGCTGCCGCCTCCTCGGCTTCTTCGGTCTCCTGCTCGAGCGGGGCCGAATCGGTCTCCTCGGTCTGTTCCTGCTCGCTGGAGTCGGCCTCTTCGGCGGTGTCCGGCTCGTTCGTTCCGCAGGCTGAGAGAGCGAGCACCGAGGCGACCGCGACCGCGGCTGAACGGGTGAGCAGTGTGGTCGGGCGGAGTCGGATGCGGTTCATGGTTCTTCCCTGCTTTCGAGTGGCGGAGCCGACCGCGAACAGTGTCGTCGGCGTCCGTGGGTAGCTGACGACCTCGACTCTATGCGGGTCCAAGCCCGCAGATGGTGCTCGTTAGAGCACATGATGTGTCAGTTCTGCGACAACTGCTGTATTGAACCCGGCTCGGTCGACGCCGAGGGGCCCGTCCCTGATCCTGTGCTCGTTGGAAATCTCGTGAAAACAGCGCAGCCCCGAAGCGATGAGCTTCGGGGCTGCGGCGTATTGTGCCTGGTCAGGCTGGGTGGGCCCCGTGGGGATCGAACCCACGACCCGCGGATTAAAAGTCCGCTGCTCTACCAACTGAGCTAGAGGCCCCGCCCCATCACCACTGCAGGACACCGGCCTGCTGACACATGATGGAGACGAACTAATAGTAGAGGTTTGCGCCCGATTTACTCAAACCCGCAGCCCGCTCGCGACGGGCTTTGGCCGGCAACCGAAAGTCGGAACCGGCAACCGGAAGCCGGAACCGGCAACGGGAAGCCGGAACCGGCAACGGGCTGATCGGCTCCGGGCCGAGCCTACTTCTCCAGTCCGCGACGATCCTCTGCGGTGTACGTGCGAGGCAGACCGTCCGGCGATTCGAGTTCTTCGGGCGCAATGGGTTCGATGACCTCGGACTCGATGGTTCTGTCCTTCTTCAGCTTCCCGGCCAGCGCACGGACATTGCGCAGTCCTGCGAGCAGCTTCCGGTCCTTCTTCGGCGCCACGTATTCGGGATCGGTCTCGATGGGAAAGATCGTCGGCGCAGCACCGAAGGCCTCCTTCGATTCCGCAGAGACCTGCCGCGCCATCTGCGCATTCACCACGGCACCGATGACCGCCCCGACGCCGAAGGGCAGCAGCCGACCGACGAATGACCCTCCGGCACGGGCGGCGAACTTGCGGATGAAGGTCTTGCGCAGCTTGCGCACGAGCAGATCGACAAGAGGGGCAGGCAGCTGCTTCGTCACGGTGGCGCCCCAGCTGCCGAACATCGACTCGACGCCGCCGTTCTGCTTGCTGAACTTCTGGACGAGGTTCTTCCCGTCCTTGCCCAGCATGAGGCCGAGGACCAGGGCGTTCGCCCGCTTGGCGTCGGCCACGGGCAGACCATGGATCTCCGAGATCGCCTGCGCGAACAGCGCCGTACTTTCGAGAAATCCGGCGGTCTCCGCCCCGGCCACTCCGAGTGCAGCCGTCGTGCCCAGTCCCGGAACGGCCGCGGTCGCACCGACCGCAGCACCGCCCGAGGTCGTCAGGGCCAGGTAATGCCGACGAATGATCGTGATGAGCTCTTCGGGGGTCGCGTCAGGGTGCCGGCGGCGCAGACTGCGCACATAGGCCAACGCGACGGGCCGCTGCACGGACAGCAGACGCGACAATATCGACTGGGCGCGGGGATTGAGGGTGCCGTCGTCATTGACTGCCAACTTCGCAGCCTTGTCGAGGCCCTTCTTCGCCACTGATGATTTTGCCACGAGAGTTCCTCCTCGTTTCGGTCACTCGCGACTGCGGGTCGCAGTCACGAATCATCCTCAAGTTTAATGGCGTCCGTTGTGAGTCCCGGGAGCAGAACCTGACCGTGCGGAGAAAACCCGAATGTGCTCCACGTCCTAGTCCGCGCACCCCGGCAGGGACTAGACTGCCCTGACCATGTCACAGCGCGCTTTTCACCGTCCCGTTCCCCTGGCCGACCTCGACTCCGTCGGCGCCGTCGACGATCCAGTCGCCCGGTCGGAGACCTCGCACGCGACCGCAGCATTGCTGCTCGGCGATTCAGACGGCAACCGCGACGAGGCTGCCACCAGGCGCTTCGTCGAACTCGCCGATGACATCGGCTTCGAGGTCATCGCCGAGATTTGGTCCGCCGCTCCCGCCGTCTCCGCGCCCGGCGCACTGTGGCGCCTCTACGCCCTGCGCCAATGGATCAAGTCCGCACCCCGCGAACTCGCCGAGATGTTCTCCGACGGCCAACGCCGCACCACCGAGGGCATCGGCTACGGCGAAATCCTCGCCGGCGTCGAACTGCCCGCCGGCCCCGACGAGGTGGCCCACGCCATCGACGAGATCCTCGTCGGCGCCTTCCGCGGCGACGTCGTCATCGCGCTGCTGCGCGCCGCCGCCTTCGTCGGCATCTGCGCGGCGGGCACCGATGACCACGACGCCGCCGTCCGCCTGCGCCAGCTGTCCCAGGACCTGTCCGACGCGGCCGTCGCCCATCGCCGAGGCGGTCTCGACTGATCCTCAGTCCGCCGGCAATCCCCTCGCCGAGGCGGCCGTCGCCCAACGAAATGAGCGCGGTCCCCGTCGGGACCGGATATTCCCACCCGACCACGACATCGACTGTGAGATTCTCAACGGACGAAGAGCCGCCTCGGCGGTGGACTCATGAGCACGAACGAGTATCGTAGGGGGTGGCCTTCGGGCCACCGGACGCTGGATCGCTGAAGCCCCGGGCTCCAAATTCAGCCGCTTCGAGCGGCCTTCCGCCGAGAGGCGCTCTCGGTTCAGCGTCCGGCACATATCATTGAGACATCATGCATATTCGTCCGGCTTGTCCGGGCCCCGGGCAGGAGGATCGCATGCGGCTCAAGCGGGTACCGCAGGACAAGGTGTTCTATGAACGGTTGTCCGATCTCGTCTCTCAGATGCGTCAGTGCAACCTGGTTCTCGCCGAACTCTCCGGAATCGAAATCAGCGAACGACGCGACGTCGCCGACCGCCTCCGCGAGATCGGGGACAGGGCCGATGAGGACATGGGCGCGATGCTGCGTGCGCTGCGCGAGAACTACATCACCCCGTTCGACCGCAACGACCTCTACCTGCTCAGCCACCATATGCGCGAGATCTGCCACCGGCTGCACGGAGTCGGATACGTTCTCGCCTCCGGAGCCTTCGACCCGTTGCCGTCCGGCGTCCCCGAGACCCTGGCCGTGCTGTCGAACCAGACGGACCACACCTCGCGGATGATCACCCGACTGCCCGGCAAGCTCGACCAGTGGGACTACGTCGACTCGATCAACCGGCTGACCTACCAGGTCGAGAGCCTGCAGTGGCGGATGTCGGACGCGGTGCCGAACTCCAAACGGGGACTGACCTACATGGCGGCGGTCTCCCAGCTCGGGCAAGCTTTCGTCCGGGCCGCCCACGGGTTCACCGAACTCGGCAAAGTCGTAGCAGCCATCGCGATCAAGGAGTCGTAATCCGTGGAGCTGCTCCTGGCGGCAGTCGTCATCGCCGCGGTGATCTTCGCCGGCTCGAACGGATTCCACGATGCCGCTCTGACTGTCGGCAATGCGGTCGTCGGCCGAGCGATGCGTCCCGGGTGGGCGCTCAGCCTGGCTGTCGTCTTCAACTTCATCGGAGCCCTCCTCGGTGAGGGAATCGCCATCGTCGTGGCCAATCAGATCGTGCTGTTCTCCGGTTCGACCGAACTCATCCTCACCAGTCTGATCATCGCCTTCGTGGCGGCGACGACGTGGAGTCTGTTCACCTACTATCTGGCGCTGCCGGTCTCGTCGACTCACTGTCTCATCGGCGGTCTGCTCGGTGCGGGGATCGTCTTCGGCTTCTCCGTCAACGCCGAGCATGCGATGAACAACGTCGTGTGGCCGCTGGTGCTCTCACCCATCCTCGGTTTCATCCTGGCATGGGTGCTCACGCTCATCCTGTCGAAGTCACTGGCTTCGACCCCACCGAAACCGCTGTTCCGGGGCGCACGCATGGTCGATTCGGTGCTCACTGCGTCGCTGTCGCTCGTCCACGGAGTCCAGGACGCGCAGAAAGTTGCGGCCCTGGTCATGGTCGGGATCCTCGCCGTCGAGGCGACTCCGCACGACGGTCTGTCCATCGTCGAGATTTCGTGGCCTGTGCGCCTCCTCATCGCCGCGGCACTGGCTCTGGGCACCGGACTGAGCGGATGGCGAGTGGTCCAGACGCTGTCCGTGCGCATGGTCGGCCTCGACCCGCTCAAATCCTCCATCGCCGATGGCGCGGCCGCGATCCTCATGTACACCGCAGCCCTGATCATGCGTGTTCCTGTGTCGTTGACCTTCGTGCTCGGCTCATCGATCCTCGGCACCCAATACGCCGGACGCAAGGGCCACGCCAGAGCGAGATACTTCCTGCCGATGTTCGGCGTCTGGCTGCTGACGATCCCGGCCGCCGCACTGTTGGCCGTGCTGCTCGGGTGGATCGTCAAGGCGGCCGCCGGGTTCTGAGCCCCTCAGCTGGAGCCCAGAGCCCGGCGACCGCCGACGACGGATCGATTCAGCGCGGTTTCACGGACGCGAGCGGCGACCGAACACGATGCCGGTCGTCACCATTGCCACCGCGAGCACGAAGTGCAGCCAGTTGTCAGCGGTGTTGAGCGGCACGAAGTTGCCCATCGATTCCATCGGCACGATGAGACCGTAGATCCACAGCACCGCATAGATGATGCCGCCGACGATGAGATAGCTCTTCGCCAGTCCGCGCGATCGCAGAGCCAGCAGACCGACGACTCCGAAGAGCAGGTGGACGACATTGTGGAGCACGGAGACCTGGAAGATCCCCAGCAGTGCCGCTTCGGAATGATGCCCGGCGAACATGATGGTGTCGAAGTTCGCTGTGATTCCCGGAACGAAGCCCAAGATTCCGACCAGGAGGAACACGGCGCCGAAGACGCCGGCGACGAGTTGGACCGGGGTGCGTCCGGCATGGGGCTTCGCGAGCAGCGGCTCGGAATGAGAGGCGGAGTCTGGCGTGGTCATGACAGTCCTTTCGACGAGATGTTCTCTGTACTCGTCGATTCGGAGCCGGGCCGTAGCCGGATGGGTGTGCGGGCAGAAATTCTTCGCAGCAGGCACGCTCGGTGCCGTTCCGGGGTGCCGTGAGGTCAGTCTGCGAACGGAGCGTAGGTGGCCAGCAGGTTGCCTTTGCTGGTCCGCTGCATATCCTTGAGCACCAACCTCGTCGTCGTTCCTCCCTCGAAGAGGGACCTTCCGCTGCCGGCGACGACCGGGTGGATGGCCACGGTCAGTTCGTCGACGAGGTTCGCTTCGACGAGCTGCCGGACGATCGACATCGACCCTTCGATGGCGATCTTGCCGCCGTCGCCCGCTTTGAGGTCGCGAGCGAAGTCAACGAGGTCGCCCTGAATGAGCATCGAGTTCTCCCACCGGAGGTCGGCCTGCGACAGCGTCGTCGAGGCGATGTGCTTGGGAGTCGAATTGATGAAGTCGGCGAACGGGGCGTCCTCGCCTTCTGTGTGGTTCGGCCAGTAGCCCTCCCACTCCTGATAGGTGACACGGCCGAGAATGCAGTCGTCGACTCCTCCGATGGCAGTGGTCATCCACTCGCCCATCTCTTGGTCGAAGGAGTCGAATTGGAAGTTGAATGGATCGGATGCGATCCCGTCGAGTGACTGGAACAGTGCGGCGATGACGGTGCGGGGCATGGTGATCTCCTCATTGAGTGTGGTGCGGACCGTTGAGTTTCGTGCGGGCCTGGCCCTCGTCGTCCGCAACAGTTCAAAAAGTGAACTGTAGTTTCAATAGTGAACTTCGATTGCTAAGCTGTCAACCATGAAGTCGTACGGACAGTACTGCGGGCTGGCTCGGGCAGCCGAGGTGTTGGGAGAGCGGTGGTCACTCATCCTCCTCCGCGATCTCCTCGTCGGTCCGAAGCGCTTCAACGAGCTTCGGCAGGGAAACCCCGGTATTCCCTCGAACCTCCTGACCACGCGACTGCGCGAACTCGAATCTGCCGAGATCGTCGAACGCAGCATCGATGGGCGCAGCGTCGTCTATCGCCTGAGCGAATACGGTTCGGATCTCGGTCCGGTGCTCATCGAGCTCGGCCGCTGGGGCTCACGCCGCATGGACGCTCCGCGGGAAGGCGAGATCCCGACAGACAGTTCCTTGGCGGCCGCGCTTCTCACCTCTCGAACCGAGGTTGAAGTGCGCCCGTTCAGTGTCGAAGTGACGGCAGGCCCGGCAGTCGCTCACGCTGAGGTGAACGAGTCGGGAGTGAGCGTGGGCGAAGGCGCCGATCCGACCGCGCAGCTCTTCATCGGTGGGCCGGGCCTGCGTGGACTTCTTGCCGACGGCGACGCGGAGGCGGCCATTGCGGCCGGGGCGGTGACGGTCGACGGCGACGAGTCCCTGGTGCCGGAGTTCGTCCGCGCTTTCCGTGCGCCCCTCGACGGCAGCGTCGGCGGTGCACCGCCCGGGATCTGAACAGTCCGAGCAGCCTGCCCCGCCCTTCGATGACATGGCGAATGGCCGGACGCTTCCAGTCAGGCGCCTCCGGCGGGGGACCTGACCACGGACCTTCAGTCGACAGGGAGTCCAGCCAACGACACAGCCCCGGCGTACCCACTCAAGGGTTCGCCGGGGCGTTCGCCGCGCGGTCAGATCATCCGAAGCGACCGGAGATGTAGTTCTCGGTCTCTTCCTTGTCCGGGTTCGAGAAGATCGTCGAGGTCTCGCTGAACTCGATGAGCTTTCCGGGTTTGCCGGTGCCGGCGATGTTGAAGAACGCGGTCCTGTCGGACACGCGAGCGGCCTGCTGCATGTTGTGCGTGACGATGACGACCGTGTACTTGTCCTTGAGGTCGTTGATGAGGTCCTCGATCGCCAGGGTCGAAATCGGGTCGAGGGCCGAGCACGGTTCGTCCATGAGCAGGACCTCGGGCTCGACGGCGATGGCACGAGCGATGCACAGACGCTGCTGCTGACCGCCGGAGAGACCCGAACCGGGCAGGTTGAGGCGGTCCTTGACCTCGTTCCACAGATTCGCGCCGCGCAGGGCGCGCTCGGTGAGATCGTCGGCTTCGGTCTTCGACAGGCGCTTGTTGTTCAGACGCACACCCGCGAGCACATTCTCCTTGATGCTCATCGTCGGGAACGGGTTCGCCCGCTGGAACACCATGCCCACCTCGCGGCGGACGTTGACCGGGTCGACGCCGGCGCCGTAGATGTCAGTGCCGTCCATGAGGACCTCACCGGAGACGCTGGCGCCGGGGATGACTTCGTGCATGCGGTTGAGCGTGCGCAGCACTGTGGACTTGCCGCAGCCGGACGGGCCGATGAAGGCGGTGACGGAGCGCGGCTTGATCTGCATCTCCACTCCGTCGACGGCGCGGAAGTCGCCGTAGAAGATGTCGAGATCCTTGATGTCGATCTGCTTGGACATTGTGTTTCCTATCCGTGGAAATGGGTGAGTCTGGAAGTCTGCGGGCAGTCGCCGGTCAGCGGCCGGCCTTCGGCGCGAGCACCTTCGCGATGATGCGGGCGAGCAGGTTGAGCACCATGACCAGGGCGACGAGCACGAGGGCTGCTGCCCAAGCGCGTTCCGAGCTGGCCAAGGCGGCGGCTCCCGGGGAGACCGGGCGCAGCTGCGAGTCGTAGATGAACGTCGGCAGCGTCGACATCCAACCGGAGAAGAGGTTCCAGTTGAGTGTCTTCGCGAACCCGGCGGTGACCATGATGGGGGCGGTCTCACCGATGACGCGGGCGATGGCGATGGTGACACCGGAGAGGATTCCCGACACCGAGGTGGGCAGAACGATCTTCACGATCGTCTTCCACTTCGGCACGCCCAGAGCGTAGGAGGCCTCGCGCAGGTCCATCGGCACCAGGCGGAGGATCTCCTCCGTGTTGCGCACGACGATCGGAATCATCAGCACCGACAGCGCCACCGCCGCAGTGAAGCCGGTCTTCGCGCTGCCGACGGAGTCCGGTGAGAAGAATCCGGCGATGGTCGAGAACAGAGCGAAGGCGAAGAGACCGGCGACGATGGAGGGGATGCCGGTCATCACATCGACGAGGAAGGTGATGGCCTTGCCCAGGCGGTTCTTGCCGGCGTATTCGACGAGGTAGATGGCGGTGAGCACGCCGATGGGGATCGAGATGATGCAGGCGGCGAGCGTGATGAGCACGGTGCCGACGATGGCGTGA
The DNA here is from genome assembly GCF_000583215.1 of Brevibacterium sp. VCM10. NCBI lineage: Bacteria > Bacillati > Actinomycetota > Actinomycetes > Micrococcales > Brevibacteriaceae > Brevibacterium > Brevibacterium sp. VCM10. Next base: position 12,628 of record NZ_JAJB01000020.1, on the reverse strand, counting down.
TAGAAACCACCGGCCAGAGAGGCCTCACCGGCGACGTACTGCTGGTCGAGGACGCCCTTCATCCCGAGCATGGTGCGGGTGAGCAGATCGCCGCTGATGGCGGACCCGCCCTTGGACACCGTCAGCCACAGCAGCGATGCGAGGGGAACACATGCGAGGACGAACGTCGAGGTCACGACGGTGGTCGCGATCCGGTCGACGGCCTTGCGGCGACCTTCGTAGGACGCGGAGACCGCAAAGACGGCGACCGCGTTGGTGAGTCCGGCGAGGACGGCCACGACGGGGATGTTGAAGCCGCCGAACGCGATGAAACTGATGACGATCGCCACAAGGATCGACGCGATGGCGACGATCCACGGGGTCGCCTTCGGCAGCTGTTTGGAGGTCAGCTTCGCGGGTTTCGAAGCAGCCGCCTCGGTGGTGGTGTTCATGGTGGTCATTGGTCTCAACTTCCCTTCACCGAGGTGCGGGCGACGATCGCGCGGGCTCCCATGTTCACCAACAGGGTGATGACGAAGAGCACGAGGCCGACCGTGATGAGTTCGGACAGGCGCAGACCCGCGGCCTCGGGGAAGTTCTGCGCGATCTCGGAGGCGATGGTCTGGTTGCCGCTGACGACGAGCGACGCGGTGAGGACGCCGGGTGAGAGGATCATGGCCACGGCCATGGTCTCGCCGAGCGCGCGTCCGAGCCCGAGCATCGTGGCCGAGACGATGCCGGACTTGCCGAAGGGCAGCACGGCCATGCGGATCATCTCCCAGCGGGTGGCGCCGAGTGCCAGGGCCGCCTCTTCCTGCAGCCGCGGGGTCTGGAGGAAGATCTCGCGCGTGAGGGAGGTGATGATCGGCAGGATCATGATCGAGAGCACGAGCGAGGCGGTGAGCATCGTGCGCCCGGTCTGCGACACCGACCCGTCCGCCCCGGGAGCGAAGATCGGAATCCAGCCGAACCAGGTCGACAGCCACAGGTAGAAGCCGGTGAGGTTGCCGGCCAGGGCGATGCCCCACAGACCGTAGACGACCGAGGGGATGGCCGCGAGGAGGTCGATGACGTACCCGAGCATCGGGGCGAGCCTGCGCGGGGCCATGTGCGTGGTGAACAACGCGATGCCGAGAGCGAAGGGAGTGGCAACGAGCAGTGCGATGGCTGCGGAGATGAGCGTGCCGATGACCAGCGGCCAGACGTAGGAGAAGAATCCCTTGCCGCCCGTGATCTGTGAGGGATCGCTGATCTGGGCGGCGATGGTGTCCTTCGACTGCGCCAGAAGGAACAGGGCGACTCCGGCGAGGATCACCAGGATCAGAATGCCGGCGATGAGTGTGGCGGCGGAGAAGATGCGGTCGCCGGGCCGGACGATGAGTGTGGCGGCGGAGAAGATGCGGTCGCCGGGCCGGACGACGGCCTTCTTCTGCCGAGAGGCGGGGCTCTGCGGCGGCTTCTGCCCGGACTCGGACGTGGAGCCCGGCCCTGTGGGGCCCGACTCAGTGGTCTGTGTGCTGATCGGCACAAGTACTCCTCATGTGACTTGTGGTGAAACCGGGACGGTTCCACAGGCGCGGAAAAGCGGCGCAGGGATTCTGCGCCGCTCCCGACTGGCTATTTCTCCAGGTCAGAGGCTGAAATCAGCCTTCGACCTTGATCGAGTCGATGACTTCTTCGATCTGCGTGCGCAGGTCGTCCGACAGAGGTGCGGACCCGGCGGAATCGGCAGCGGACTGCTGTCCCTCTTCCGAGACCACGAACTTCTCCCACGCCTTGACCATGTCCACGGTCTCCTGATCGGAGTAGGACGAGCAGACGAGGTGGTAGGACACGAGCACGATCGGGTAGGCGCCCGACTCGGTGGTGTCGCGAGCCAGGTCGAAGGCGAGGTCGCCTTCGCTGCGGCCTTCGACCTTCTCGGAGGCGTCGACGACCTTCGCAGCGGCTTCGGGGGAGAGCTCGACGAACTCTTCGCCGACCTTGACCTTGGCGGTGGAGAGCTCACCGACGGCCGAGGCGTCCGCGTAGCCGATTGCTCCGTCGGTGTCCGAAACGGTCTGGATGACACCGTCGGTGCCCTGCGCGGCCTCGCCGCCGAACTCCTTCGGGAAGTTGCCGCTGACCTCGGCGTCCCAGTCCTTCTCGGCGGCGGCCTTGAGGTACTCGGTGAAGTTCTCCGTGGTGCCCGAGTCGTCGGCGCGGTGAACCGCGGTGATCTTGAGATCAGGCAGGTCGGCGTCCGGATTGTCGGACTTGATGGCGTCGTCGTTCCAGTTCGTGACGTCGCCCTTGAAGATCTTCGCGATCGTTGCGGGGGAGAGGTTGAGTTCGTCGACTCCCTCGACGTTGAGCGTCACGGCGATGGGGGAGATGTAGACGGGGAACTCGTAGGCTCCGTCGGCGCCGCAGGCTTCCTCTCCGGCCTTGACCTCTTCATCGTCGAGGTGGGCATCGGATCCGGCGAACTGCGCGTTGCCGGCGAGGAACTGTTCACGGCCGGCACCCGATCCGTCGGGGGAGTAGTTGACGGTCACACCGGAGTTCTGCGAGGTGAAGTCCGCAGTCCAGGCATCCATGGCAGCCTTCTGCGAGGAGGCGCCGATGCCGGTCAGGGTGCCCTGCAGGTCGCTGTTGCCGCCGGAGGCCTCTTCACCGGTCGCGGACTGACCGCCGCAGGCCGAGAGGGTGATGGCGCCGACCGCGAGGATCGCAGCGGAGGGGGCGAGATGCTTCATCTTCACGAAGATGCCTTTCATGTTTGTGGACACAGCTCGAGAGTTCTCGATTGCTCGTCATCCACGCTAAGGATCACGCGTGAAGTGCAAGGAGTTGGAACGTGAATGGCAGGTGAACGAGCGGCGAAGGGTTGGAACCGCCGTGAGTGCTCGATCACAGCCCGCGCCGTTTTCATGAAAGGATCATTGTCGGGACCGGCAGTCCCTCACCGAGGCGGCCCCGTCCGCACCCGCGGATCGGGTTCGCCGGGGATGTGCGCTGTGACCCCCGATCAGCTGTCGATGGGACGGACGCGTTCGATCTCGACGATGCGCGGCACCGGCCCGGGACGCACATAGGCGATGAGGACCTCACCGGGCTTGAGGTACGGATCGTCCTTCGGCAGCTTGGCGACAACGCGTTTCGGGGCATGAGCGGCGTAGACGGCAAAGATCGTCGGCAGCACCGGCCGGTGCGTGCAGTAGATGACGGGTTTGCCCTTCGCCAGCAGCTTCTCGATATAGCGGGCGGTCTTGTCCGGGTTCGCAGCGGTCGCTTTCTCGCTGAGCGTCGACACCTTCTTGATCGACTTGCCCGTCGCCGCCGACAGCGGAGTCAGCGTCGCCATGCACCTCTTCCACGGACTCGAGACCAGCTTGCGGACGCCCCAGGCTCCCAGCAGACCGGTCAATGCCATGGCCTGTCGGGTGCCGAGTTTGAGCAGCGGACGCACATGCTCGGTCTCGTACCACTTCGCACGTGGGAACGCCTTCCCGTGACGGACGAGGATGAGCGGCCACGCCCGCAGCGCGTCCGTCTCGGCGAACTTCTCCAGCGCGTCGAGCTGCTCCCGATCCGCGAACGACGTCAGCTTTGATCGGGCCTTGTCGACAGGGAACCAGCCGGCGGTGTCGACCTCCCGCTTATTCACCGGGGCGAAGGCGGACTCGTCCTTGACCTCGGCCGACCAGTAGAAGACCTTCTTCAGCGTGTTCTTGCCGACCGTGTACTCGGCCGACGGCAGAGGGATGCCGAGGTGGATGTCGAACCCCGTCTCCTCCTTGACCTCGCGGATCGCAGCTTCCGGCAGGGTCTCTCCCGGATCGACCTTGCCCTTGGGCCATGACCAGTCGTTGTACTTCGGACGGTGGATGAGCACCACCTCGAGACCTTTCGGACCGTGTCTCCAGCACACGGCCCCGGCGGCCAGGACATCGGCCGTGACGCGCGATGACGCCTGCGCCGAGGAGACCTCGGACCGACTCACGCCTCATCCCCGATTCGCCGACGGGTCCGGTGCCTGCGGATGAGATCCGTCTGATAGTCGCCGAGGAGGTTTCCGTCGTCATCGTGGGTCCGCCGTGTCCACTTGCCGTCGCCGGCCAGGTCGAACGCCGAGGTGGTCGGGGCGAAGGCGAGATCGAAGAGTTCGATGATCTCCGTCCGGTGCCCGTCGTCGACGATCTGCACGAGCGCTTCGACCCGACGGTCGAGGTTGCGGTGCATCATGTCTGCCGAACCGATGTAGACGATCGGATCGCCGTTGTTGCCGAAGACGAAGGCGCGGGAGTGTTCGAGGAAGCGTCCGAGCACGGAACGTACGGTGATGTTCTCGCTCAGGCCGTCGATGCCCGGGCGCAGAGCGCAGATTCCGCGGACGAAGACTTCGACGGTGACCCCGGCTTGGGAGGCCCGGTAGAGGGCGTCGATGACGGCTTCGTCGACGATCGAATTGACCTTGATCCGCACCTGCCCCGCTCCGCCGGACTGTGCGATCGCGATCTCGGAGTCGATGAGGTCGATGAGCCCGGTGCGCACAGTGCTGGGAGCGACGAGGAACCGTGAGTATTCGGACTTCGGCGCATAGCCGGAGAGCTGATTGAACAGCTTCGTCAGATCATCGGCGACGGCCCGATCGCGGGTGAGCAGCCCGAAGTCCTCATAGCCGCGGGCGGTCTTCGGATGGTAGTTGCCGGTGCCGACATGGCAGTACCGGGCCAGACCGTCGGCCTCCTGACGGACGACGAGGGAGAGCTTCGCATGCGTCTTGAGCCCGACGATTCCGTAGACGACGTGAACGCCGGCGCGCTCGAGCTTGCGAGCCCAGGTGATATTGGCCTCCTCGTCGAACCGGGCCTTGATCTCGACGACGGCGAGCACCTGGATGCCGGCCTGAGCTGCATCGACGAGGGCGTCGATGATCGGCGAGTCTCCGGAGGTCCGGTAGAGCGTCTGCTTGATCGCCAGCACGTTCTTGTCCGATGCGGCCTGTTCGAGGAAGGCCTGCACGCTCGTGGAGAACGAATCGTAGGGGTGGTGCAGGAGGATGTCCCGACTGGCCACCGCGTCGAAGACGTCGACCTGGTCGCTGGACTCCCGCAGCGACAGGTCCTTGTTCATCTGCGGGACCATCTTCGGATAGTGCAGATCATCGCGCGGGACATCGGCGATATCGGACATGCCGGACAGATCCAGCGGGCTGGGCAGGTGGTAGATCTCCGAGTCGTGGATGCCCAGTTCGTCCTTGAGCATCTCGAGCACGCGGGGGTGGATGTTCTCCGTGATCTCCATCCGCACGGCCGGTCCGAAACGCCGTCGCAGGAGCTCCTTCTCCAAAGCCTTGAGCAGGTTCTCCGCATCGTCCTCTTCGACCTCGAGGTCTTCGTTGCGGGTGACGCGGAAGGTCGAATGGTGGACGATCTCCATGCCCTCGAACAGGGTGCCGAGGTGTTCGGCGATGATGTCCTCGAGGGCGACGAAGCGGGCTGGGACGTCGCGTCCGGCGGGCCGGTCGGTCGCCTCGGCGACGTTGAAGAAGCGGGGCAGGCGCGGGGGAACCTTGACCCGGGCGAAGAACTCCTTGCCCGTCTCCGGCGACCGCAGGAGCACGCCGAGGTTGAGCGAGAGACCCGAGATGTAGGGGAACGGGTGCGCCGGATCGACGGCCAGCGGGGTGAGGACGGGGTAGACGTGGCCGAAGAAGAATTCGTCGACACGGTGGCGCTCATCCTCGGTGAGGTCCTCGACCTGGACCTTCGTGATCGATTCCGCGTCGAGGCGGGGACCGATATCGTCCTTGAGCAGGGCGGCATGCCGGCTCATCAGCTCGAATGCGCGCACACCGATATCGTGCATGACCTGAGCGGGCATGCGCCCGGTGACGCTGGGCACGGCCAGGCCGGTGTTGATGCGGCGTTTGAGGCCGGCGACGCGGACCATGAAGAACTCGTCGAGGTTGGTCGCGAAGATCGAGAGGAACCGGACGCGTTCGAGCAGCGGGATCTCCGGGTCCGAGGCGAGGTCGAGGACGCGTTCGTTGAAGGCCAGCCAGCTGAGTTCGCGATCGAGGAAGCGATCCGCCGGGTCGGGCAGACCCAGCTCATTCCCGGACGCTGCGATGTCGTACAACGATCTGCTCCTTACTCGTTCGACGCCGTGCTCGCCGAATCAGTGCCGGTGGCCTCGGCGGAGGCCGGTGCATAGGCCACGTGTGCGACCGCGACATGGAATCCCAGCCGCTCGTACAAGCCTAGCGCCGGGGCGTTGTCCGATTCGACGTAGAGTTCGATCGTCTCGGCACCGGCGGCCACCATCCGCCGCATCCCCTCGACCGTCAGCGCCTTGCCCACGCCCTTGGCATGGATGCGCGGATCGACACCGACGACATAGACCTCGCCGAGGCGGCCCTGGTCATCCGTGTCCGTGATCTTCGTCTGGTGGAAGCCGATGACCTCACCGTCGCGGGCGGCGATGATGAAGGTGTTCGGGTCGAAATCCGCAGGCGTCACGACGGCGTCGATATCGGCCCGGGTCTGGCCGCCCTGTTCGGGATGCCAGTCGAATGCGGAGTTGTTCACCGCCAGCCAGCCGTCCTCGTCGCCGGGGGCGAAGGACCGGATCTCGACTCCCTCGGGACTCCGAGTCTCGGGGAGGGCGTCGAGACTCAGCCCGGTGTCCGTGCGCATCTGATAGAGCACCCGGTCACGGCCGAGACCGTACTTCTGCGCGAGGTGGGCCGCAGCCGGATGGTCACCGTGCGACCAGCACCAGGCTGCGGACTCTTCGTCGAGGATCGTTCTCAGCAGCTGTTCGCCGAGGCCCTGGCCGCGGTGGTCGGGGGCGATGAGGAATTCCGCGGCGTGACGATCGCCCTGCAGGGCCCGGATTCCGAAGCCGATGAGCTCTCCCGTCGCGGTTCCGGCGGTGCCGGAACCGTCTGCGCCGTCGAACACGCGCCACACGCTCGACGCGGTCTGCGCCGCGTGGGCGGTGTCCTCCCCGGTGGCGACGGCCATGAGCCCGCCGGAGATCTCGGGGGCGCCGTCAGCGGCCGCCACGTCCTCGAGGAACGTCAGCTCATCCTCGGTGAGGGGCTCGATCGAAGTGGAGGCGACTGCTCCGCTGGCCTGGATTCTCATGCCGTCTCGTCCTCTGAATCTGTGTCTGTGACGCTGTCGGCGCTGAAGCGGTAGCCGACGTTGCGCACGGTGTGGATGGCGTTCTCAAGGTCTTTGCCGAGTTTCGCACGGAGGCGGCGAACATGCACGTCAACGGTGCGGGTGCCGCCGAAGTAGTCATCGCCCCACACCGTGAGCAGGATGTCGTCGCGGGTGAAGACGCGTTCGGGGTGCATGGCGAAGAACTTCAGCAGAGCGAATTCTCGGTAGGTCAGATCGAGACTGCGTCCGCCGAGCTCGGCGGTGAAGGCGGTCTCGTCGATGCGGAGGTCTCCGGTGACGACGACCATCGGCTCGCCGTCTGCGTTCAACAGCTCCTCACCCGCTTCGCCGAGGCGGCCGGACAGTCCGAGTCCGCTCTGCCTGGTCGTGCCGACGGGCCCGCGGCCAGTGCGCACCGGCCCCCAGCCCACTGCCCCGCCCTTCGCTCCGGGACGGCCGGATCCGGCCGTCCCGCCGGGGAAGCCGCTGGCGTGGGCGGCAGATGACGCTGTGTGACGGTCACGCGCCACGCGCAGCCGCGCCTCCACCTCGGCGGGGCCGGCCGTGGTGAGGATGAGGTCGGCCACCTGCCATTTCGCCGAGGCCGTCGCCAGTCCGCCCTCGCCGAGGACGACGATGACGGGTGCGCTGATCCGCGCCTCGGCGAGGAGCTCGGCGATGCGCGGGGCCAGGGACAGATCGAGACAGGCATCGGCGATGACGACATCGACCGCAGCGGCGTCGGCCTTGCGGTCGGGCAGATCCTCGGTGCCGCAGCGGTCGATCCGGTGGCCGAGGTACTGCAGGGATTCGGGTGCCAACGGAGCATCGAGCCTGGCCGTGGGGCAGATGTGCAGGATCCGCATGTGCTGCCTCCACCTCCTCGGCGCCCGTCGTCTCAGCCTGTTGTCTGAGGAAGATTATAGCGATGCCTCAGCCGGGGCCGCTCCGCCGCACAACCGCCGATGGTTACCGCGGGTGTCATCCGATAAGGCACGATAGTGCTGTGATCAGATGGATTCGAGTAGCCGTCGCCCTGGTGTTGGTGCTGGCCCTGAGTGCCTCCGTGTACTGGGGCTATACGCTCTTCCTGCTGGCGACCGGGCTCATCGTCTTCGGCGTCGCCTACGGTTGGCCGCGCCTGACGGACTCCCCGCAGCCGCGGGCGACGTCGATCATGCTCGCCCTCTTCGGAATCGGCGGACTCTACGCCGCCTGGCACGACTCCACGGCACCCTACCTCGACTGGCTGCCCGTGCTCGCGGGTCTGGGACTGCTGTGGACCTTCGTGCAGAACCTCACCCGCGGAATCGGCGCCTCCTATGCCGTGGCGAACGTGTCCGCGCAGGTCTCCGGCCTCGTCATCGTCCTGTCGGCGAGCACCTGGGTCGCTGCGATCACGATCCCCGGTGACAAGGAGGCCATCGTCATCGGCCTCGCCTCACTCATCGTGGCGCAGTGCATGACCGCGCTGCCGTGGCCGGCGATCTACACCTCGCCGCTGGCCATCGTCATGTCCACGGCCGTAGCGGGGATCCTGTCGGTGCTCGTATTCGCACCGGCGCTCTCCCTGGCCTCGGCGCTCAGCCTCGGTGTCGTCATGGGGCTGCTCGTCGCGGCGGTCGATCGGATGCTCGGGCTCGTCGCCTATGCGAAGTTCCAGGCCGCCAACCTCGAGGCCTCGCAGAACATCGAGGTGAAGAAGAACGTCGAGAAGGCTCGCAGCTTCGCCGTGCAGCTCGCCCTCGGTGCCGCTCCGATCGCCCTCGGCGGAGTCGTCGTCTACGCACTCGAACGCGTCGCTTCCTGATCTGCACGCCGATCTGCACGGCCGGGGTCAGTGTCGCTGCCCGAACGGGGTCCGCGTCGCTGCACGGCCAGAGTCAGCGTCGCCGCACGACCGGGGCCAGCGTCGCTGGGCTGAATGCACATGGCTCTGTCAGGAACTGTAGACTGGGAGCATGGAAAATCTCGTTGCTCTCGAAATCGTCTTCACCAGCCTCGTCGGCGTCGCCGCTCTCGGTGCCCTGGGTGTCGGGATCAAGGTCGTCACGGCGCTGTTCAAAGACAACCGCTGATCCGCCATGGTGATCGAACTCGATGACTCGGTCCATTCCGAGCTCGTCCCACTGTCCTGGCTCATCGGGTCATGGGAAGGCGTCGGTGTCGTCGGCTATGCGGACACGCCTGAGAAGCAGTTCGGCCAGCGCATCGACTTCGTCGCCCATCAGGGCACGCCGTTCCTCCAGTACACCGCGCATGCGTGGCTGCTCGGCGAATCCGGAGAACTCGACTCGACCCTGACTCTCGAGACCGGTTTCTGGCAGCTCGTGCGTCAGCACGACGACGGGGACGTCGGCCCGGGAATGATGGTGCCGACCGCCGACCAGAGCTTCACCTCCGCCGCCGCGGTCGAGACCCTGCGCACGAACGACGACGCCTTCGAGATCGAAGCCGAGATCGTCCATCCGCACGGTGTCATGGAACTCTATGCCGGCACCGTCAAGGGCCCGCGCATCGACCTGGCCACCGATGTGGTGGCCAGGACCAAGACCGCGAAGGAGTACACCGCTTCGACGCGGATGTACGGACTCGTCGGCGGCGAACTCATGTGGGCCTGGGACATGGCAGCCATGGGCCACGAACTCGCCTCCCACTCCTCTGCCAGATTGAAGAAGCTGTCTTAAGATGACTGATCCCGTGTCGCCGAATTCCGATGTCAACGATTCGCCGTCGCCGGAGAACACCCCCGCCGAGGCGGTTCGGCGCTCGTCGCTGGCTCGCGGACTGAGCTCGACCGCGGTGCTCGGGGCCGGCGATCTCGCCGAGACTCCCATCCACTACGGAGCTCCCCTGCGTGAGCAGCGCGTGCTCGAAGAGAAGGACGGTCTCGTCGACCTCGCCCATCTCCGCGTGCTGCGTCTGAGCGGACCCGACCGTCTGACCTGGCTGAACTCGATCACCACGCAGAAGATCGACACCCTGGCCCCCGGTGTGTCCACCGAAACCCTCGTGCTCGACCCGAACGGTCGCATCGAGGGCTGGCTGAAGCTCGTCGACGACGGTGAGGCCCTGTGGGCCATCAGCGACCTTCACACCGACGCGACCCTGGACTTCCTGTCCAAGATGGTCTTCATGATGCGCGTCGAGATCGAAGACCTCAGCGACGACTATCAGTGCTTCGGCGCCATCACGTCCCTGCCGGAAGCCCTGCCCGTCACCCGAACCTGGTCCGACCCGTGGCCGCATATCGGAAGCGGATCGGCCTCCTATGCGCAGATCGACATCGGCCAGGACGTCGCGGGCACCGACCACCCCGGTCTCGAGACCCCGTTCGTCATCGGCATCGTCAAACGCTCTGAGCTCGAGGGACTGTCGACGAAGACCTTCGATATGGCCGGCTTCGATGCTTGGGAGGCGCTGCGGATCGCCGCCTGGAGACCGGGCCGGAACGAAATCGACCACAAAGCCCTCGTCGGCGAACTCGACCTGCTGCGCACGGCCGTGCACCTGGCCAAGGGGTGCTACCGCGGCCAGGAAGCGGTGGCGCGCGTCCACAATCTCGGACAGCCGCCCAGGCGTCTGACCTTCGTCCACCTCGACGGGTCCGGCCACATCGCCCCGGACCCCGGCACCGAGGTGCTCGCCGAGGTCCGCGGATCCGAACGATCAGTGGGCACCCTGACCTCGGTGACCGTGCATTGGGAGCTCGGACCGATCGGTCTGGCCGTGATCAAACGGAACCTGGCTCCAGAAGCGCGGCTGAGCTTCGAAATCGGCGACGGAGAACGCGTCGTCGGCGCTCAGGAGACGATCGTCGTGCCGATGCGCGAGCACGAGCGCGTGCTTCCGGAACGGAACAGGGACGTCGACGCCCGCAGTCAGAACCGCTGAATCCAGGGAGTGCCGGGGGCGAGTCGGCGCTGTTTCCGCCTTCGCTGACGACCATCCGAACTGACGATGCGACCATCGGCCCCCGGCAACGGAATCCGTACCCGATCAGCGCCGAATCCACGGGGTCGTCTCTGCGCGGCGAGCGGTTCTGCCCAGCCCTCGGACGGCAAGTGACAAAAAGCGTCGATTGCCCCTATTCTTCCCCTTATGACAGCTTTGGAGATTGGCGGCGAAGCTCTGCCGCAGGAACGTAAGATCGTCACCGAGATTCCGGGACCGAAGTCCCGTGAGATCGAGGAACGTCGCAAGTCAGCAGTGGCGACCGGTGTCGGTTCGAGCCTGCCCGCCTATGTGGTGGCGGCCGGCGGCGGCATCCTCAAGGACGCCGACGGCAACCAGCTCATCGACCTCGGTTCGGGCATCGCCGTGACCACGGCCGGCAACGCGAACCCCCGCGTGGTCGAGGCCGCGAAGGCCCAGCTCGAGGCCTTCACCCACACCTGCTTCATGGTCAACCCCTACGAGAGCTACGTGGAGGTCGCCGAAGCCCTCAACCGGCTGACCCCCGGTGACCACGAGAAGCGCACCGTTCTGCTCAACTCCGGTGCCGAGGCCGTCGAGAACGCCGTGAAGATCGCGCGCGCCCACACCGGCCGCGACGCCGTCGTCGTCTTCGACCACGCCTACCACGGCCGCACCAACCTGACCATGGCGATGACCGCCAAGGCCGCCCCCTACAAGGCCGGTTTCGGTCCCTTCGCCGGTGAGGTCTACCGCGCACCCATGTCCTACCCGTACCGCGACAACGATGCGGCCGGCACGAAGATCAGCGGTGAGGACGCAGCCAAGCGCGTCATCACGATGATCGAGAAGCAGATCGGCTCCGAGTACGTCGCTGCGATCGTCATCGAACCCATCCAGGGTGAGGGCGGCTTCATCGTCCCGGCTGAGGGCTTCCTGCCAACGCTCGTCGACTACGCCCGCGAGAAGGGCATCGTCTTCGTCGCCGACGAAGTGCAGGCCGGATTCGCCCGCACCGGAAAGATGTTCGCCTCCGAGTGGGAGGGCATCGTCCCCGACCTCATCACCACGGCCAAGGGCATCGCCGGCGGTCTGCCGCTGTCGGCCGTGACCGGTCGCGCGGACATCATGGACTCGGTCGGCCCGGGCCGCCTCGGTGGAACCTACGGCGGCAACCCCGCCGCCTGTGCCGCCGCCCTCGGTGCCATCGCCGCGTATGAAGAGGACGGACTGCCCGAACGTGCCCTGGCGATCGGTGAGATCATCGTCGACCGGCTGACGAAGCTGCAGTCGAAGTACCCCGAGGTCGGCGACGTCCGCGGCCGCGGGGCCATGGTCGCCGCCGAATTCGTCGAGCGCGATTCGATCGAGCCGAACGCGGACCTGGTGAAGAAGATCGCGGACTACTGTGCGCAGAACGGCGTCCTCGTGCTCACCACGGGAACCTTCAGCAACATCCTGCGCTTCCTGCCGCCGCTGACGATCTCCGACGAGCTGCTGAACGACGCCTTCGACGTCATCGAGGCCGCCCTCGCCGACCTCCTCAGCTGAGAAACCCCCCAATTACTACCTGACGG